>CAYJHU010000153.1:0-6162 GCA_964369655.1 uncultured Desulfovibrionaceae bacterium
CTTAGGCTAAAAAAAAGGGGAAAGTCCAAAGACTCTCCCCGTAAAAAAAGTGCTTTTTTGTCTTAGAAAGAGTAACCGATGGAGACGGTGTATAAGTCTGCCCCCACATTGCTCGAGTTGCCTGGATAAGTATGGGTTACAGAATGATTGGAATATTCTGTGTCATAAATCCACATATGTGTGTAGGCTAAGTCCAAGGTCCAATTTTCATACTTAAGACCCACACCGAGGGAAAGGGCATCGCGTCCGTTGGTGGGCATCATATAGTCGGCATAATTATCATTGGTAACGTCGGTTTCATGCCAATAACCTGCGCGTAGGGTCAGCCAATCAAGGGGGCTATATTCCACAGAGGCATTAAAGTTCCAGCCGTCTTTCCATTTTTTGGGGTTGAGGGCTTCTCTACCGTCATCAAAGTGAATATCAAGAGCCTTAAAGGTGGACCAGCGTGTCCACACGGCACCCACTTCAAAGCTTAAATTATCTAAGGGCTTAAATGCAATACCCAAGGCCACGGAATCGGGCAGGGTGATGGTTCCTTTTATTCC
The DNA here is from genome assembly GCA_964369655.1 of uncultured Desulfovibrionaceae bacterium. Classification (GTDB taxonomy): domain Bacteria; phylum Desulfobacterota; class Desulfovibrionia; order Desulfovibrionales; family Desulfovibrionaceae; genus CAYJAD01. Next base: position 549 of record CAYJHU010000153.1, read on the forward strand.
CGAATTGGGAGATAAAGAGCTACTAAAAGTGGCTTCACCGTCTAAGTTTTGCACCACTTGGCTTTTATAGGTAAGGCCGGCGGACCAATATTCATTAAACTGAGCGTGCAAACCAAGGTGAAAGCCTACACCCACACTGTCGGCTTCCATATGTGAGCCGATATCAAGACGTCCTAAACCTGGAATCTCTGCTGGAATAGTACTATTGAGGAACATGCTCATGTACATAATTTCCACGCCGGCAGACACGGAAAAAACGTCATTAAGCTTTATGGCAATGGTGGGCACGGCTGAAAGGGTGGTTACGCCAACACCGTGGACGGTATTGCTTCCCCGCCATTCATCACTATAATTATTTCCTAGGCCATAGCGAGTAAAAAGACCAAAGCCAAGCCAAACACGATCGCTGAGTTGATGACTTGCATAACCGTGGCCTGGTGTCCAGATAGTTAATTTGGTACTGGTGGTATGACCTGTATCGTCAAAATTAATGCTCCCATAAGGCGCAATAAAGGACATGCCGCCCATGATATGCGTGCCGGGAAGTTGCGTAAGACCAGCGGCATTGTATGCAATGGTCGAAACGTCATCGGCGCGTCCAACCAAACCCCCAGCTAGACCTATGCCGCGTGCTGACCATTCGGTCATGGCAAAGCCTTCAGCCATGGCTGTTGTGCCTAGGCATAAAGAGAGTAAAAAACCTAGAGTTATACTACGAAATGTGGACATGTGGCCTCCGTGGGGCTTGGGGATTAATAGTGGCACTTTAAAAAATAGAAGTGATACTATCATTAGCCAGCTATCTAAAACATACTCATGGGGTCAAGGTCAAGTGAAAGCTTGATATTTTTTGAAAAACATATCTGAAGAGCATGTGCATAGAGCGCGCGCATACTTTGCCAGCTATGGCTTTTTAAGAGGCAATGAAAACGCTTTTGACCGCGCAAAAAGGCCAACGGTGCCGGAGTGGGGCCAAGAACGGTTACGCTTTGAGGCGTATTTTGTAATTCTGCCGAGTAGTTACGTAGTTCTTTGCCAAGCTCTTTAATTACATCCATGCCTTCGGCATAGTCGTGAGCAAAGCTAATACGAATGAGCGCAAGATTTATAAAAGGCGGATAGCGTCTTTTTTCGCGCCTTGCCAGCTCATCGGCATAAAAACCCTCATAGTCGGCATTTTTAATGTATTTCCAGCAATAGTGATTCACGTCACGGGTTTGAATGAGCACTTGTCCGGCCTTTTGCCCGCGTCCGGCTCTGCCTGCCGATTGCACAAGGAGCTGAAAAGTGCGCTCGGTGGCACGATAATCGGGAGTATTTAAGCCAAGGTCGCCATCGGCCACCAAGGCAAGAGTCACGTCGGGGAAGTGATGCCCCTTGGAGAGCATTTGTGTACCCACAAGAATTTGGGCTTCTTTGCGCGCAAAGGATTCTAGGATGGCTTCCATATGTCCTTCACGCCGTGTGCTGTCGCGGTCAAGGCGTAAAATCTTTTCTGAGGTGAGCGAAGATAAATATTCCGTAAGTCTTTCGGTGCCTTCGCCCATGGGTAGAAAGTGCATGCCCTTGCAATTTGTGCACAAGGCAGGGAAGGGCACGGCATAGCCACAATAGTGGCAAATGAGGCGCTGGCGTTTTTTATGGTAGGTGAGGCCAATTTCGCAGTGCGGGCAGCGCGCCACTTTTTGGCAATCAAGGCAATACATAAGCGGAGCATAGCCACGCCGATTGAGCAAAATAACGGCTTGCTCGCCGCGGGCAAGGGTTTCTTTAAGCACTCTTTCGCTTTCAGGGGCAAGGGTGGCTTCTGTGGCTTTTTGTCCGCCAATGTCAATTAAGGTAATGTCCGGCAAGCGCCCGCCGCCCACGCGCTCCGGCAAGGTGTGTATGGCAATTTTTCCTTGCTGCGCGGCATAAAAAGTCTTCATATCCGGCGTGGCAGATCCCAGCAAAACAAGCCCCTTTTGGCTTGTCATCCGAAAAAGCGCCACCTCCTTGGCATGATAGGGGAGTTTTTCATCTTGCTTAAAAGACGCATCATGCTCTTCATCAAGCACAACGGCGCCAAGATTTTGCACAGGCAAAAAAAGGGCTGAGCGCGTCCCTACAATAATGCATGGCTCCTTGCGCTGTGCCAATTCTCGAAAAAGCTTTTCGCGCTGGGTGGGGCTTTGGTAGCCATGATATAAAAAAAGTGGTAAGTGCGGCAGGGCATGCGCCACATCTCGTCTTAGTTTTAAGGCGAGCGCCACTTCCGGCGCCAGCAAAAGGATGGAACGCCCCTTGGCAAGGCAGAGTTTTGCGAGTTCAAGGTACACAGCCGTCTTGCCACTGCCGGTGACGCCATAGAGTAAATGGCTCTGGGCAACACCTTTAATTGTATGAGCATTCTCAAGCGAATTTTCCATGGCCTTAAGGCTTATGCTTTGCGCTTCGGAGAGGGTAAAGGCCATGTCTGGGGGCGGCAAAAGATTGTCATCTGCGCCGTCTTCTTCCAGCATTTCAAGGGGCATTTGCAAGCTTACGTACTTATGACGCACAAGGCTTTCAAGGGCAGGGGCAACACCTTGCCCAAGCAGGTGCAAAAGCTGGCGTCTGCTCGTGCTTCCTTTTTCGTATAAATGCTCAAGTACAGCAATTTGCTTAACCGCCATGGGGCGCACCGGCCATGGTGGATCTACTTGCAAGACGCAAAGTTCAGAGCTGGCACTGTCTTGCTTTGGGGGTAAAATATGCGATTCTCCTTGAATAAGCTCCTGCACCAGTTGAATTTTTTCTGGTTCGGGCAAAGCAAGAAAAGCTTTTAAGCTATACAGCTTTGCCTTGCTTTTTTTGTCTTGGGGGCAATCGGTTTGCGTGGGAAATGAGCGAATTTTAGTTTGCGCCATGCGCAAGCCGGCCGGCAAAATTTGATGTAAAATATCACCTTCGCTGCGGTGATGGCGCACTGCCAGCTGATGCATAAGTGTCAAATAATCTTTGTCCAAAAGTGGGCTAAGCTCCAGCGGGCAGGCGAGCTCTTTAATTTGTATATCAGGCTTAAGCTCGCATGTTTCTTTACCATTATCCAGTAAAACTCCCATTCGTAAGCCCTTACCAAAAGGTACAGCCACGCGTAAGCCGGCACAAAAAATTTGCGCTGTACCTTGCTCTGTGCGTGGCCACCATGCCGGTAGGGCATAGGTGTAGGTATTGTATGGCGGCGTTAAGAGCGCGACGGAATAGTACATGATGTGGACATTCTTTGGCTAAGCTTGTAGCAGGGAGGATTTGAGATGGCTGAGGGGGTAAAAATCCCTCAGCCATGTGCAATAATTTAATCTTCGTAATTTAATACTTCGCTAAGCTTATGCTTAAGCTCGCTACGTAATTCTTCGTCTTTCATGGCAAAGTAAATGTTGGCTGTAAGGTATTCGGCCCAGTCTCCGGCGTCAAAGCGCTTTCCGGTGATTTTTACTGCCAGCATGCCCTTGTCTTTGGCAAGAGCTTGCAAAGCGTCAGTGAGCTGAATTTCGCCGCCATGTCCCGGTTGAACATTTTTGAGATAGTCAAAAATATCTGGGGTTAAGACATATCTACCCACAATGGCTAAGCGCGAGGGAGCCTTATCCACATCGGGTTTTTCTATCATGTCGGTAATGCGATATACGCCGGGGGAAACTTCTACCCCATCAATGATGCCATAGCGATTAACCTTGTCATGGGGCACTTCCATAACGCCAATGACGGGCATGTTTTCTGCCATGGCTACATCAATAAGCTGTTGAATGCCGGGTGTTTCACCAAACATAAGGTCGTCACCCACCATGATGGCAAAGGCTTGACCGCGCACTAATTCTTTGGCGCAAAGTACAGCGTGCCCAAGTCCCAATTGCTTTTTTTGGCGCACAGAAAACATATTTACCATTTCTGCCACTTCGCGCACGATTTTCAGCTTATCTTCTTTTCCGGCGCGTTCAAGGACGTTTTCTAATTGTAAATTATAGTCGAAATGGTCTTCGATGATTTTTTTATCTCTATTGGTAACAAAAATAACATCCTTGATGCGTGAGCTCATGGCCTCTTCTACCACCCACTGAATAACGGGCTTGTTGTAGATGGGGAGCATTTCCTTGGGGATGTTTTTGCTGGCTGGCAATGAGCGTGTTCCCCAGCCTGCAACCGGCATAATTACTTTGCGAATCTTGTTCATCTTATCCTTCTTCACTTTCTGAGGCACGTAACAATTGTTGTACTTTTTTCGCAAGAAAATGTGCATGCGTCTGAACTTTTTTCTCGTTTTCACCTTCAACCATGACTCGACACACAGGCTCTGTACCCGAATAGCGTAAAAGAACACGCCCGCGCCCTGCCAAGTCTTCTTCAACATCTTCCACTGCTTGCAACAAAAGAGGCACGTCTTCAAACGGTATTTTCTTTTCCACACGCACGTTAAGAAGCTCTTGTGGAAAAGGCGTTAAAAGGCCAGCCAATTCTGACAGTGGTTTTTGCTTTTCACACATATAACGCAAAATTTGCAATGCCGCAAGCAATCCATCGCCGGTGGTGCTATATTGGCGGAAAATGAGATGGCCTGATTGCTCACCCCCAAACATATACCCACCATTGACCATGGCTTCCATGACGTAGCGGTCGCCCACCTGCGTGCGCAAAAGCTTGCCGCCATGCTCTTGCATAAAGACTTCAAGGGCCATATTACTCATGACTGTGGAAACCAGCGTTTTGTGTGGCAATTCATCCCTTTCCAGCATGGCAAGGGCGCACAAAGCCATAATTTGATCACCATCCAAAATAGTGCCGTGCTCATCCACCACAATGAGGCGGTCGGCATCACCATCAAGAGCAAGGCCAATATCGGCGCGCACTTCGCGTACTTTTTCTGCGGTGCGCTGCGGAAAAAGCGAACCACAACCATCATTAATATTAATACCATTAGGTTCGGTGCCAATGGTGATAACTTCTGCTCCAAGCTCGCGCAAGGCCATGGGCGCCACCTTATAGGCTGCGCCATGCGCACAATCAAGGACAATGCGCATGTTGTTTAGCGTCATATGCGCAGGAAAACAGCTCTTTGTATAGACAATATAGCGCCCGCTGGCATCTTCAATTCTTTTGGCGCGTCCAATATTTTCGCTGCTTGGGTAATTCCAAGTCTTCATGCCTTGAGTGTCCATGTCGTCTTGGTCAATGTGCATAAGCTCGGTGATGGCGTCTTCGACTTCGTCGGCAAGCTTAAATCCATCAGCATTAAAAAATTTTATGCCATTGTCATAATAAGGATTATGTGAGGCAGAAATTACCACCCCAAGGTCAGCTCGCATATTACGCGTTAAAAAGGAGATAGCAGGAGTTGGCATGGGGCCAACCATAATGGCATGCATCCCCACAGAGCAAAAGCCGGCGGTGAGCGCGGACTCAAATGTATAGCCAGAAAGGCGCGTGTCCTTGCCTATCAGTACCTTATGCGCATGCGTACCACGGCGAAAATATGTTCCTGCCGCTTGCCCGAGGCGTAAGGCCATTTCCGCGGTCATGGGGTAGACATTGGCTTTTCCGCGTATGCCGTCGGTTCCAAAAAGGCGCTTTTGCATAATATCTCCTAGGAATATTTTTT
>CAYJHU010000154.1:0-6128 GCA_964369655.1 uncultured Desulfovibrionaceae bacterium
TTTGAAAAAAGGTTCTTTCCCTCCCCCAAACCCCCACCCTTTTCCAAAAACTTTTATACGAATTTTCTTACAGAAAATTCTCATCAACCACTAAAGATTTTTCCACTATTATTTTCAAATATAACTTTGCTGTTCGCACTTTAAAACGAAAAACGCTATTTTTCAACTTGTTGAAAAATAGCGAGCTAGGGTTTCCAAAGGGGTTTAACCCCTTTGGCGGTGGGTTTGGGAGGCAGCGCCTCCCAACTCCCCGCTTAAATTATCTAAAACTTACTTAGCATAGCCCACGGCGCGACGCTCACGGATAACCGTAACGCGAATCTGGCCGGGATATGTCATATCTTTTTCAATCTTATCAGCTATATCCTTGCAAAGCACATAGGTGGTATCGTCATCAACATTTTCAGAATTTACCATGACTCGAATCTCACGTCCGGCTTGTATGGCATAAGCTTTTGCAACGCCATCAAAGGAAGTTGCAATATCTTCAAGGTCTTCTAAACGCTTAACATAATTTTCCAAAAGCTCTTTGCGTGCGCCGGGTCTTGCACCGGACAATGAATCAGCGGCCTGCACTAGCACAGCAAGAGCCGTGGAAGGACGAATATCCTCATGGTGCGCAGCAATGGCATGAATTATATCTTTGTTTTCGTTATACTTTTTAGCAATATCTGCCCCAATAATAGCATGGGAGCCTTCCACTTCATGGTCAACGGCTTTTCCGATATCATGAAGCAGCCCAGCACGCTTAGCCTTTTTAATATCCATACCAAGCTCTGCCGCCATCATTCCGCAAAGGGCTGACACCTCGAGGGAGTGCTTGAGCACATTTTGCGTAAAGGAAGTACGATAGCGTAACTGACCAAGAAGACGTACAATTTCCGGATGAATGCCATGCACACCGGCGTCAAAGGTTGCTTGCTCGCCCACTTCGCGCACTTGCACATCAAGTTCTTGCTCGCATTTTTGTACAATGTCCTCAATGCGTGCAGGATGGATGCGTCCATCTTGAATGAGTCGCTCAAGGGCCATGCGAGCCACTTGACGACGCAGTGGGCTGTAAGCAGACAAAACCACCGTTTCCGGCGTATCATCAATGATTAAATCCACACCTGTGGCTGCTTCCAGCGCGCGGATATTGCGCCCTTCACGCCCAATGATGCGCCCTTTCATATCTTCGCTTGGCAAGGTCACTGCGGTGACAGTTTGCTCGCACACATAATCGCCGGCATAGCGCTGAATGGCATTACATAAGACCTCTTTGGCCTTGCGGTCTGCGGTTTCTTTAGCTTCTGTTTCGATGAGACGAATCATGCGCGCGGCCTCATGGCGCGTGCGTGCTTCGACTTCTTCAAAAAGACGAGCTTTAGCTTCATCGGCTGTAAGGCCTGATATTTCTTGTAGATGTTTTTCTTGTTCTTCTACACGAATTTGTAAATACTCTTCAGCTTCAGTGAGAGATCTTTCTTTTTTGGCAAGTTCTTTTTCAACGCCAAGAATTTCCCTCTCGCGTGTGGTGGCAAGCTCCAATTTTTCTTCAAGGCGCCCGCTCATTTCATCCATTTTGCGTTCACGCGCTTTAAGTTCGCGGTCACGCTCTTTAAAATCACCTTCCATTTCACGCTTTTGCTGAAAAAGATCATCTTGACCTTGCAATAACATTTCTTTTTTCTGAGCCTGAGCTTCTTTGCGTGCTTCATCAACTATGCGCTTGGCTAGTACATTTGCATCGCCAAGACGCTTAGATATAAGCATTTTTTGCACAAACATCCCAATGCCAAGACATACACAGGCAACTGCTGCCGTTATGCCCCATGTCATTGTATCCATTGTAAATCCTCCTATAAAAACAGGTAAATAACCCGATAAGCACCGAAACGTAAAATCTTGAAAAACAAAACCTTACAATTTCGTAGCATTAAATACGCAGAAGAGGATAAATGTGGTGAAGAGAGAAAATGAGAAAGCCAACATGCAAAGCCTTGTAAGACCTTTACACATAGTGACGATTGGTGAGAATCTTTATTTATGTTTTTCTTTAAGCACAAGAAAACAATAGCATAAATACTATAAATTTATTTTTATTATTTAATCTTATGACCCAAGCAAATATTTAATAAATAGCTTTACCCCTCCGAATTACATAGCAATTTGAAGAGGTTACAACTATGGAATAAAATTAATCCCCAGACAGCCGTGTGAAGAGCCTACTGCAGAACCTGATTTCTCAGGGGGGCGCCTTGGCTCTTACGTTAGGCTTCCGCCAACAAGGGGGGCATGCTCACGGCAAGGGCTTTGACTCCCAATTTTAAGCTTGTAAGGTCAGCAACAGCTCGACAATCACAAACTCTCCAGGGATTTTTTGTAAACATCAAATAAATTCTTCTATTTTCGCAAGCATAACATCAAGACGATCATTCGTTTCGTCAATCTGCACATTGGCTTGTAATAAGTCGTCGGCTAGCCCTAATACAAGGAAGGTGAGCAAAAGTTCCTTACTGCTCTTTCCCCCCTGGGCACTCATTTTTTCAAATCTTTCTTCCACCAGCGCTTTAGCCTTATGAACCCGCTCAGCATCGACTCCTGCCTTAAAAACAACGTCAAAGCCTAATAAATTGAGTTTAAATTCTTGCATGGCGGTTAATTATTCTAATCTATGCTCTTCATGCGTTCCAAAAGCACATCAATGCGATTCAGAACATCATCTTTTACTTGTCTTTCTTGACCGAGTAAATCTTTAAGTGATTGGTTTTCTTCCTTCAAAACATGCAACTGCTCTTGCAGTTCGCCCATTTGGGTGCTGCCTTCTTGAAGGATGCGCCTATTTTCCTCACGTACCTTCCCAAGTTCATCCAAGAGACGGTTTACGTGTTCTTCGAGTAAATTGAGTTTTTCCATAACTAAAAAGTAACACCGTCTTAAAAAGTTGGCAAGATACTTTTTTCAATAAGTTTTTATTTTACAATAAATAATATGTTTTACGTTAGCATTTCAATATATTAGTAATTTTATATTTTTCTTGGCAAATTTTTCTGCTTTGTACGGCCAATTCCGAGTTCGTCATCGGGTACATCCTTGGTAATCACAGAACCAGCTCCCACCAGCGCATTTTTCCCAATTTTCACCGGCGCCACAAGGGCAGTATTTGAGCCGATAAAGGCACCTTGCCCTATGTGGGTTTGGAATTTATTTTTACCATCATAATTGCAAGTGATGGTGCCGGCGCCGATATTTGCACTTTCGCCTACACTTGCATCACCAATATAGCTTAAATGATTAACTTTTGCACCTTTATGCACAATGGAGTTTTTCACTTCCACAAAGTTCCCCACCTTGGAGAAATCCTCAAGCTTTGTGCCTGGACGCAAACGTGCATAAGGGCCAACCACCACTCTATCACCCACGAAGGCATCCTCAAGATGACTAAAGGATAAAATCTGCGCCCTTTCGCCCACAATGGTATTGCGCAAAACCGTATGCGAAGAGACCACCGCTCCTCGCGCCACAATGGATTTACCATATATTTCGCAGGGACCAAAGATTTCCGAGCCCGGTGCAAGCTTTACATCTGCCCCGATGACCACCATATGCCCAAAGTGAACGAGCACGCCTTGCTCAATGGCAGTGTTGACTATTTTGGCGCGCATATATTTTTCGGCATTGATGAGTTCTTCCGGAGTATTAACGCCCATGAGATTTTCTTTGCTGTCATGACAAACAATGCCGCAGGCACCATGACCATGTCTTGTGGATAAGCGTACAAGATCTGTAATATATAGCTCTCCGCCCTTATTCTTATCACTGAGCATGGGAAGCAGTTTTTCCATGGTGGGTACATGCAACAGATATATTCCGGCATTGACCTCACCCCGATACTCATCTCTAAATTCTTCTTTTATTTCACGAAAAACAGTATTATTGCCACTGGCATAATCTTTAGCCTCAACGATACCCACCGCATCGCCTTGACTGCGAATTACTCGCCCATAATCATTTTCGTAGGGCAAGATTATGGAAGCAAAGCCCACGGCGGGATTGCCGTGTTTTTTTACCTCGCGCATAAAATATTCAATGGTTTCTGTGCTCACCATCGGCGCATCGCCATTGATAACCAGCACATAATCCACTTTATTTTTTTGCAATTGCGGCATGGCCGTCATAAGTGCATGACCGGTGCCCCTTTGCTCTTCTTGCAGAATATATTTCACTTTATCACTGGCAAAAACTCTTTGCACCATCTCTGCCTGATGGCCGATAACTGCCCAAATAGCATTGGAAAAGATAGGATCCAAGGCGCGCACCACATAACCAAGCATAGGCTCACCAAGAATGGTTTGTAAAACTTTGGGCTTATTGGAATGCATGCGCGTTCCCTTGCCCGCTGCTAAAATAAGTGCTGCGTATTTCATGTTCAGTCCTCTTGCGTATTTTTATGGGGCATGAAGTCACACCCCATGGAATTACAAAACGTATGTATTATTCACCCTGTAAACGAAATATTAATGCATCATCATCCACATCCACCGTCACCGTTTGCCCATCAAGGATTTCCCCTGCAATGAGCTTACGTGCCAGTGGCGTTTCCATTTGATGCTGAATATAGCGTTTCAACGGTCTTGCTCCATAAATAGGATCATAACCGGATTTCGCCACAAAAATTCTTGCGTTTTCAGTCATTTCAAGTTGGACCTTACGCTCTTCTAGGCGTTGACGCAAGCGTTCTAACTGCAAGTCCACAATGCGCTCAATCTGTGTAAGGCTCAGTGGCGTAAAGAGCACGGTTTCGTCCACCCTATTCAAAAACTCCGGCCTAAAGTGGGCGCGTAATTCTTCCATCACCTTGCTTGTGACCTCAGGGGAAAGAGTTCCCTCAGCGTCAATGCCGTCCAGCATATACATGGAGCCGATATTAGACGTCATGATGACTATGCAGTTGCGAAAATCTACGGTGCGCCCTTGATTGTCGGTTAAGCGTCCATCATCCAAAAGCTGTAAAAGCGTATTAAAAACATCTGGATGGGCTTTTTCTATTTCATCAAAGAGCACTACGGAATATGGTTTTCTGCGTACCGCTTCTGTAAGCTGTCCGCCTTCATCATAGCCAACATAGCCGGGAGGCGCACCGATTAGGCGAGATACGGAGTGCTTTTCCATATATTCGCTCATATCAAGGCGCACCATATTCTCCTGCGTATCAAAAAGCGCCTCAGCCAAAGCCTTACACAGCTCTGTTTTACCAACGCCCGTAGGTCCTAAAAATAAAAAGGAACCTGTAGGACGCATGGGATCTGAAAGCCCGGCTCGCGCCCTGAGTACAGCATCAGCCACGGCTTTGACCGCCGCCTCCTGCCCTACCACGCGGGTATGCAGTTCATCCCCAAGGCGTAAAAGTTTTTCGCGCTCACCCTCCAAAAGACGGGTTACCGGAATTCCAGTCCAATTGCCCACAATGGCGGCGATATCTTCGGGGCGAACCTCTTGCTTTAAGAGGCGTTGCTTGCCCTCACTACCGTTTTCTGCCACCTGCAATTGTTTTTCAAGCGAGTTTAGGGTGGAATATTTCAATTCCGAGGCTCGTGTTAAATCATAATCACGCTCGGCCTGCTCAATGGCATGGCGCGTGTGCTCGATGCGTTCTTTAATGGCGCGCACGGCATCGATGGAGCCTTTTTCCGTTTCCCATTGTCCGCGTAAAAGCCCTTGATTGATGCGCAATTCTGCCAATTCCCATTCAAGCTTTTGCAGGCGATCCTTGGAGGCATCGTCGGTTTCGCGCTTTAAGGCTTCGCGTTCAATTTCCAGCTGCATGACTTTGCGGTTCACCGCATCCAGCTCTTCGGGAAGTGAGTCAATTTCGGTGCGAATCATGGCCGCCGCTTCATCCACAAGGTCAATGGCCTTATCCGGCAATTGACGGTCAGGGATATAACGATGCGAAAGCGTCACCGCCTCCACAATGGCTGAATCACTAATGCGCACGCCATGATGCACCTCAAAGCGTTCCTTTAGCCCGCGCAAAATGGAAATAGTGTCTTCAATGGTGGGCTCTTCCACCAAAACAGGCTGAAAACGACGCTCAAGCGCCGGATCTTTTTCAATATATTTACGATATTCATCTACTGTAGTGG
>CAYJHU010000155.1:0-6106 GCA_964369655.1 uncultured Desulfovibrionaceae bacterium
TGTCATAAAATTGCCGTATTTTCGCATTCCATGCTCATTTCTTGGCAATTTTATTTATATAATAGCAACTTTAAAGCATTATTATATTAGAGCATTAGTTCGTTTTTCAGTGTCGACTATTTACCCCCGTTTTACCAATTTCCCATCAAAATAAAGGGAGCCCAATAAAAGGGATGTGACCAGTCATGTTTACCCTTAGGTGTCCATGTAGGCGCAGTGCTTGGTGCAGCAATGACTTTTCCGCGTTTGGTGCGATCTTCGCTTGCGTTTTGCGCTGTAATATGCCCTTGCAAAAGCAGGCGCTGGGCTTGAGAGAGTGCTTTGGCATTACTGGCACTATCAAGCCCTAAGGTCGCGTAAAACTCTTGCATAAACGCTGCTGTAGATGCGTCTGAAACAGACCACAAGGTGGCAAGTACAGCCCCTGCCCCGTGGCGCTGGGCCAAAGCACCAAAGCTTTCGATTTCGCGCCCATCCCCTTTTTTTATACCTGAAGCAGTATCGCAAGCCGAAAGAGTTAACAGTTTAACATTTTTAAAAGAAAATTTATTTTCTTTGGTAAACATTTCACCCATGGAGAGTTTTTCACCAGAGCCCAAGAGCAGAAAGGAATTCTTTTGTTCTGTTGAGTCAAATTGAAAATGGCTCGCCACATGCACAAGCGGTATGTCTTTTGAAAGAGTTTGGGACAACACCTTACTTGTAAATAAGTCATCTAAATATTTCTCACCGCCCAAAATTCCTTGTGAATTTTCCTTCACAATACCTTCAATTTCGCCTTTTACGGCAGGTAAGGCGCTAAAGCCTTGTAGGGCTTTGGTCACGCCCATTGCCGCCACATATGGATTTTTCATGACAGGTTTTTGCAAATTTTTGCGCGCAGCCTCATTAAAAATTGCAATATTATATTTTTCCACAAGCCAATTTTTACCATCATGTAGAGCGCTCATGGGAATGTAGCGCAAAACCCCATCCAAGGAAAAAATTAAAGTCTTAGCCTGCAATCCATTAAGATCTTTAGCCAGTGGCTGCACAAGAATAGTATACAGTTCTTGTGCGGTGCCACGCGGCTCTATGTTTGGATCTGCCAGCTGGGCACGAAATTTTGTAACGAGCGACTGTATTTTTTCTTTAGAAACCTTGCTCCTATACTGAAGAAAGGTGTCTTTTGAGGTAAGAAAAGTAAAAAAATACTTCGGCGTGGTTACAGTATGTATAAAAACAGCATCATTATCTATATTTCTTAAAATATCCTGTAACTCTAGCAAATTACTTGAACCTGTTTGTGTATAATCAAAAAGACTTTGCTGTGTAACTTGCTCGGGAGTTTCCACAAACAAAAGCGTTTCCAGTTCTTTTTTTAACGAATCTACCTGTGCGTACAAGGTATTCAACTTTTTTGCATCTTGCGAAGATAAATTTTTCTTACGTATTTCTAACGGAACAATTTCCTCACCAAGTGCGTATGCCTTACTTGCAACAGCCCGAAGTTTTAGATAAAGTTTATACTCTATCTCTGTAAAGAAATCTTTAACATGCCTATCTGTAGTAATATTTCTAAAGGCTTCGTCGTCCAGTTCTTCGGCCTTTAAATAACTCAATACAGCAAAAGCCTCCTTATGCCTTTGGTAGGATGCAAGTAACATAATAAGGGACGTATAACTTTTATCTTTTTTTGACATGAGAAGCTGCTGTAACTCTCTTGCTAAGCCCTCAGCCCGTACTCTTCCTTCTTGCTCAGTAAGGATAATGAGTTTGCCGAAAAATATGGCACTCTTAAAATCTTTCGCGGCAAGAGCATTCACAAATAACTTTAAAGCAAAGGCGCCCATTGATTTTTCATGAAATTGTTTTCTTACAAAATTACGCAAAAGATAGTGGGATATTTTTCTTGTAAAGTCAGGTGCATCCTTTGCCATGGGAAGCAAAAGAGACTGTAAATTTTCTACCGCCAGAACATCTAAATTATATGAGCCAAACTCATCTTCCAAGTTTTGGTGAGCCTGTGCCAAGAGTTTTCCTGCTTCGCTATCTTTTCCTTGCTGAAAAAAAAGAGCTGCTTGTCTCACCAATGCTTCAACTGATTTTTTTTGTGAACTTTCTTGGCTTTGCACAAAGCTGTAAAGTGCTTCAGATTTTTTCTCATCGCCAAGTTTACTATATGCCCGTGCCAAACGCATACGCGCACTTACCACAAGTGAATTTTTTTCTCCCAAAACTTGAGCCATCACTTGCAATTTATCCTCTAAAATATCGCGGACATTTTGCCAATCATTCACTCTCGCATAGGCTTGTGTTAAACCAATAAGCAAGGTAAGTGTCAGTTTATGCTCTTCCCCCAAGGAAATTTTCACATTTTTACATACCTCTTCCAATTTTGGAATAGCGTCAGCATGATAACCTGCTCCACCTAAGATTTGCTGTAAAGAAACAGATAAGGCTATGGTCTTAAGGTGAAATTCTCCAAACTCTGCTTCATAAATGGGCAAAATTTGTTCAAATATACTTTGAGCTTTATTTTTATCGCCCAAATTTTTTAAGACAAGACCTAAAGCAAATAAAGTATCTATGGTTCTTATATCTTTATCGCCAAAAAGCGTCTTGAATTGCGTATATAAATCTTCATAAACGGCTAGAGCTTCTTGATATTTTTTTTGGGAAAAAAGTGCTCTGCCCTGAGCAGTTTTCACCTTAAGCGACTGCGGTGTTTTATGGTCAAATTTGGTGTTCGGGTGTTTTTCCTGCAAGGTTTTAAGTTTATTCTGGGTTTCTAAAATGTTTCTATGCCCCTTGCTTAAGCTAACCATCTCCAATTTTTGTAAAGCCCCCAATGATACATAAGCTGAATTTACCTCGCCCTCAAAATAGGCACATTGTATGTGAGCCTCCAGAGCTTTACGCGCAAGGGTAATGTTTTTATAAGAAGCCTTGTTAGTGTTAAATAACTTTTGAAAGACAACTTTGGCAGCATCAATCCTTTTCATTTTTAAGTCAATAAGACCTAGATAATACGATGAAAACAATGTGTCTGAATGCTTTTCTCCCAAAACTTTCTGTTGCTTTGGAAGTATAGATTGCAATATGTCCTTTGCCGCTTCGAGTTCGTTATTTTCTATTAAAATGGAGGCAAGTCGTTGTTGTGTAAGAAGTTGTTGAGGGTGGCCTGGGCTAAAAATTACATTTTGCAAAGTTACAACATCTTGCATAAGCTTTTGCGCCTGCGAAAATTGTCCTACTTTTGCAGCCGCCAATGCCATTTGTGATTGTATTTCAAGAACAAGCGCATGCTTTTTTGAAAAATGCACACGTGCTTTATTTAATGCATCTTCAAAAATAACATAAGCTTTTTTATATTCGTCCAAAGCAAGTAGACAAATACCATTATACATTTGGGCTTGCAATGTAATTTTATGTGTTTGTCCAAAAACAGAAGATCCTAATGTATAAAATTTTTCTGAATACGTATAACTTTTATTGATGGCACCTAAAGCAAGTGTACTCTCTACAAGATAAATACCAGTTTGCAAATAGTCTTCATCCTTTTTATTCAGTATTTTTCCCTGTAGTGTAATAACTTTTCCATTCAATTTTATGGCTTCTTCATAACGACCTAATAGAGTGTATGTTTTTGCGACTTCCATTTGTGTTTTTAAGGTTTCTTGATGCTCTGCCCCGAGAGATTGCTCCATTTCTCTGGTGAGTTTTTCTAGCATGCCAAGAGCTTGTGCATAATTACCATTACCGCGAATACTGAGTATTATATTACGTTTGGCAACAAAGGTCTGCGCAGCCTTGGCACCCACATTTTGCGAATAATATTGGGCTAGTTCTTCATACAATTTTTGGGCGCTGTCGTAATTTTGTACATTAAAAGCCAATTGCGCTTCTTTTTCCAGTGAAGCGCCATCTGAAGCAAAGCTTGCTGTAGCAAAAAACATACACCCAAAAAGAATTTGGATGAGCACATATATACGCAAAAGGGCAATTATGTTCATTATTTCTCCTATTGTAGCCTTACAATAATTATCCTTACCCTAGTTAAAGAAAAAAATCAAAATAAACAAAGCCTAACAATCTGCTAAACAAGAATCCTGCGCATTTTAGCAAATTTTGACTAGCAAAAAATTAGGATTCTTTGCTTCGCATTGACAAAAATTTAAGCTTATAGGAAAATATACATACGGAAAGACAATAAAAAAGTTTCGCATAGAGCTTTTTACTTAGCTGTTAAACTACTAAAACCTTACTTAGGAGATTATTTTGCCAGAAGATCGTGAACACAAAATCAGTTGTGGCAACTTTACCCATGAAATGGAAGTCGCTTTAGAAGTTATTACAGGAAAATGGGTTTCTACCATTGTATGGAACCTGCACCTTGCTGAAAAAATTCGCTTTAATGAATTTTTTAAGCTCATTCCCGGAATTACCCAAAAAATGCTCACACAGCAACTCCGAAAGCTTGAGGAAAATAAACTTGTGATTCGCACAGTTTATCCTTCAACGCCACCCACGGTGGAGTATTCACTCACTCCCTTGGGCAAGGATGTCATTCCCATTTTGGAGCACTTAAACGCTTGGGGAAAAAAAATTATTCAACAATATAACCAATAATCCACACCGCTGCCCTTCTATAACCAGCTAATATTTCACATCTTACTAAGTTACCAAAAAGTTACCTACCTACCTTTTGGTTTTTACCAAACAATAAAGTGCCTTCTTGTGCAATCTTTTTTTCATGTCTATACAGCTAATCACTCGCAGTTTGGCGACAATTTTTTAAAAAGGATTTATGATGAAAAGATTTACAATTCCAAGAGATGTGTACTTTGGCGATAATGCCCTTGATTGTTTAAAAACCATTGAAGGCTCAAAAGCATTTATCGTTGTTGGCTCTGAAAGAACCATGAATGACGGAACCATTGCCAAAATTCAAGCTCATCTTAAAGAAGCAAATATTGAAAGCACCGTTTTTTGCGGCATTGAAGCTGACCCAAGTGTTGAAACCGTCATGAAAGGCACCAAGGCTATGCAAGAGTATAATCCTGACCTTATCATCGGCGTAGGCGGTGGCTCCCCCATTGATGCTGCTAAAGCCATGTGGATTTTCTATGAATATCCTAACCACACCTTTGAAGAAGCTGCAAAGCCCTTTACCCTTCCACTGCTCAGAAAAAAAGCTCGCTTTGTTGCCGTTACCACAACCAGTGGCACAGGCACAGAAGTAACTGCTTTTTCAATCATTACCGATGAAAAAACAAATATCAAATACCCCATAGCCGACTACAACATCACCCCTGATGTTGCCATCGTTGATACAACCTTGGTGCAAAGCCTCACCCCAACTCTTGTGGCAAACACCGGCATGGACGCATTGACCCACTCTTTTGAAGCTTATGTTTCTGTTGTTGAAGATGCTTTTGCCGATGCTCTTGGCATCAAATCCATTGAAATGATTGTTAATAACGTAGTAAAATCATACAATGGCGAAGAAGAAGCCAGAAAAACCATGCACGTTGCTCAATGCTTAGCCGGTATGGCTTTCTCCAATGCAATTTTAGGTATTGTTCACTCCATGGCACACAAAACAGGTCGTGTTTTTGGCATTCCTCACGGCTGTGCCAATGCTATCTATCTTCCTTATGCCATCCAATATAATGCCAAGGACGAGCGCGCCGCTGCTCTTTATGCAGACATTGCCAAGAGAATTGGCCTTGCCGGCAACACCACAGGCGAACTTGTAAAATCCTTGGTAGCTCTTGTTGCTGACCTTAAGGTAAAAATGAATATGCCTAAGACCATGAAAGACTTTGGCGTTGACGAAAAAGAATTCTTGGCTCAATTGAGCACCATTGCAGAGGCAGCTTGCAACGATGCTTGCACAAGCACCAACCCACGCACCATTGACCCTGCTACCATGGAAAAACTCTTCAAAGCAGCTTACTACGACGAAGAAGTAAACTTCTAATAACTCTATGCTGGCTGTAGTATTTTCAATCCACGAAATACTACAGCCAGTATTTTAAAATCTAGCATAAAAACCGAATTCCTCAACAGAGACCTCTGCACAATTATTTTCAAATATAACTTTGCAAGTAAAATTTTAGAA
>CAYJHU010000156.1:0-6008 GCA_964369655.1 uncultured Desulfovibrionaceae bacterium
TCATACTTAAATGACATATTTTTTTATAAACAATTTGTGACACATTTAAGCGACCAAAAAACTTAATTGTGCCCAAAACATTATTTACCTACATGGCCAGACACTTTATGCGCAAATCTGACACCATAATTTGCATATTTTTGTTCGTATCTGTCATTTTCTTAATTTTTTTAATGGCATAGATAACAGTAGTATGGTCTTTACCGCCGAAAATTTTCCCTATGGAAGGGTAGGATAAACCTAGTAAATCTCGGCATAAATACATAGTAACATAACGAGCATGCACTATGTCAGGATTTTTTCTGTTACTTAAAATATTTTCCTCGGACATGGCAAAATAATTTGCCACAAAAGAAATTATCGCGCTGGGCGTTAAATTTCTTATTTCTTCATCCTCTGCCATTAAAATATTTTCAATATCTTTTCTTTGTATTTCTTTATCATATAATTTAGCATAAGCATTGATTTTTGATAATATATTTTTAAGAATACAAATACTAATACAGCGCTGAGCCAGTAATAAAATATTTTCTTTCGATATTTTCAATTGTAAATTATGACATTCCATAATCCCATAACGCATACGAACATCAATATCAGGATTTTTTAATTCTAACAATAAAGCAGAATAAATTTGTAAACGTAATCTTTCTATCCATTGCATTTGATTTTGGGTATTTTGCGTAGAAAGGAAAATAACTTGCTTTTTTTGCTGAATACATATGCGGATAAAATTAAAAAATTCTTTCTCAATAGGAATAATTAAATCATCGTGCGTATTATCAATTAAAAATATTTTATATGATTCTACAAATTGTAAAACTCCATTATTTATAAGTCTATCACAAAATTCATCGCCGTCAGCCTCAAAAATATACTGTTCGGCCATATGATTTTGTATAATATTTTGTTTTATACAATGTAAAAGTGCTGTTTTTCCTGTACAACTTTTCCCATGAAAAATAAGTGGGTTATAAGCTGAATTGAGAGGATTTTCAGAAACTTCTCGTGCTATACGCACGGGAAATTCATTTTTTGCATTGTATATAAAATCCTTAAAAAAATCCTGCTTTTGCCTTTTTTTATTTTTTAGCTGAAAAAAATTTTCCTTATTAATTTTTTGGGAATTATTATAAATTATACGAGGTGTTTCGTTATAATTTTGTAGGAAAATATCTTGTATAGTGTGTTCGAAAATATCTTTGTATTGTGCAAAAAACCACTCATTAAAAAACTTATGAGGAAAGTTAAGCCTTAGCTCAAGTTTTTTTTCATTGTAGTCAAGCCCAAGGCTTGAAATCCAGCCCGTACAATTAGGCATTCTTTTTTGCAATTCGTTTTGAATTAAATATTTATAATTATTTATATTTGTCATAAATTTGCAGATAAAAATTTTAGAAACCTATTTTGCAAAAAAGATACATAACAAAAAAAATATACTTTTTCAAGTGAATATTTGTGACTAATTTATTTTGAAAAACAATAAAATTAAATATTTAGAGTGTTATTTTTTCTGTGAATATATATAGGACTGGTGTAACAAAATTTGTACCAAAACTCTGTAGACAAAAAGCATTATTACGTTTATTACCATGAAAAATATGAAAATCAATAGTAATGATTTTTTTAAGGAATAAGAATGATACGTAATTTTATTTATACTGTATGCGGTTTAGCTTTATTTATAAGTGGTGGGCTTCTTGGGCCAAAATTATGGGATTTTTTACAAAGTACCGAAAAAGAAATACAAATTGAAAAACCTCAAGATATTGCTAAAAAACCCGCGGACGAGGTAAAAAGTGAAAAAGTTTTACCGGAAAGTGACGTAAAAATAGTCAGGAAAGATCTTGTCTCAGAAAAAACTTTAGATATCGTTGATACTGAAGTCCCCACTGATGGTGAAGTTAAGCTTTCCAGTGAAGATATAAAAGACGATCCCATAGAAGTAAAAGAAACATCAGATACTGCTGATCTAGCTGATTCAAATAAAGATGAAAAAGACAAGAAAGAAGAAAAAGATGCCAAAGAAAGTGCTGAGAATGAAATAGACTTTGGCGATGAAAAAGTAGAAACCATTGATGATGAAATTGAATCTGGAGATCGCATAGCAGAAATTTTTGAAGATTATACAGATCAAAAATCAGCTCACTTTTTAATAAATGATATAAATAAAATATATCCTATTGCTACAGTTTTTCCCGGAAAAAAATATACTATAAAACATAATCCTGATACAAATAAAATTTTATATTTCAGTTATGAAATAAATAATACAGATACACTTATTGCTGATTTCTCTAAAGAAAAACCTAAAATTCATATAGATAAAATTGAATATGAACGCAAACTTTCTTTTGTTAAAGGTGTAATAGAAGATAGTTTATATCTTACTATGAAAAAACTAAATGAATCTGATTCATTGGCTGTAACAGTTGCTAATATGTTTAAGTGGGATGTTAACTTTATTAGAGATGTTAAAAAGGGTGATTCATTTTCTATCTTAGTAGAAAAACTTTATATTGGTGATGATTTTAAGGGTTATGGTCGTACTCTAGGTGGTACATTTACTAATAAAGGTAAGACATTAGAAAGCTTTTTATATTATGATGCGAATAAAAAAGAAATGCATTATAATGCCAAAGGCGAAAATATGCGTAAGGTGCTCTTGCAATCACCACTGCGTTTTACGCGTGTAACTTCCGGTTATACACATCGTCGTCGTCATCCCGTTTATGGTGGCTATAGACCGCACCTTGGTATTGATTATGGCGCCCCCACAGGAACTCCCATTATGGCTGTAGGTTCCGGCACAGTGACCTATCTTGGCTGGAGAGGTGGTTTTGGTAAACATATCACCGTAAGGCATTCTTCTGGCTTAGAATCGCTTTATTCTCACCTTTCACGCTATGCTCGCGGCGTGCGTAAGGGATCTAAAGTGCGCCAAGGTCAAACCATTGGTTATGTTGGGAGCACAGGCGTATCTACCGGACCACATCTTGATTTTCGTCTAAAGCAAAATGGTAAATATATTAATCCTTCCAAGGCCATTAACCCACGTGCTGAAGCTGTAAGTAAAGTGCATAAGCAAGGTTATGAAACGCGTAAAAAAATTATCCGTGAATTTATGAACGGCACACGCTCACTTGAAAGTTACGACCCAAAGCTTATGGATGTACCTGGAAAGAAAGAGAAGAAAAAAAGTTAAAACGTATTTATATAGAACAAAAAAAAGGGAGCTACAAACTCCCTTTTTTTATATGTATAGATTATAAATTATTCGGCATCTTCTTCATTCATATAAGACTTCACTGCCTCTAGATAGCATTCATCGGCATAGTCTTGAAAAACATTCCAATTATTGCAGCGAGATTCATAAAAATTCTTTTCTTCTTCAGATTGCGATTCTTCTATCATAATAGAAAAATAATCATTGATATATTCTAAAAAAGCCGCAAAGGCCGTATCTCCAAAAGCTATAACTTCTTCAAAGATTTCTTTGCCATCATCGAAATTATCACTAATGTTTTTCATTTGATCGAGAAATTCTGTGCTGTTATGAAAAGCAGAAAATGCATGAGTTTTTGCTATTAAAAATTGTAAATGTGCATCTTTTAATTCTTCATCATCTTTGGCGGCTTTCACAAGTTCCAGGGTAAGTTCCGTTTCGTAATCAAAAAATGCTCCATAATTGATTGCAAAAAGTTCAGCTGACTTCTTTGCTGCTGCTACATAATCCATTGTATTCTCCAATAATTTTAATGTCCGGCAATGCCGTATTTTTTAAGCTTATATTGTAATAAACTCTTAGATATACCGAGCAAATCAGCGGCTTTTACTTGCACAAATTCTGTACGAACAAGTGCACGCCTAATAAGCGCAGCTTCAATTTTTTCCAGCGTATCACCAAGATCCAATTGTACCGGCAATAAATCCACAGCACTTTTATATTGTGCTTCTTCATCACGAATTTCCGGCGGTAAATTTTCCACATCAATGGTTTCTGATTGCACAAGCACTGTACAACGCTCCACCACATTTTGTAATTGGCGAATATTTCCCGGCCATTCATACGCAACCAAATAATTTAATGCTCCGGTATTAAATGTCTTTGGGGTAATTTCATTTTCCTTAGCAAAGGAATTAGCAAAGTGCGCTACCAGCAAGGGAATATCTTCACGTCTTTCACGCAGTGGTGGCAAATGAATTTCTACCACATTTAGCCGATAAAAAAGGTCATCCCTAAAATGTCCGGATTCTACCAATTGCAAAAGGCTTTTATTGGTAGCCGCAACAACACGAATATCAACCTCTATTTGCTCATCACCGCCCACGCGCTCAAATTTTTTGTCCTGTAAAACGCGCAAAAGCTTTACTTGCAAATCTGGTGTAAGTTCTGCAATTTCATCTAAAAATAATGTTCCGCCATTAGCTTGTTCAAAACGGCCACGACGCATGGCCACAGCTCCGGTGAAAGAGCCTTTTTCATGCCCAAAAAGTTCACTCTCCAAAACACCGGGGTTAAGTGCCATGCAGTTAACGGAAATAAATGGCTCTTCCTTACGCGGAGAGGTAACGTGGATGGCTCGCGCTACAAGTTCCTTACCTGTACCTGATTCTCCGGTAATAAGTACTGTAGACTTACTTGGGGCGGCGCGTTCAATCATGGTAAAAACTTCACGAATCCCATGGCTGCGCCCTATAATTTGATGCGTACCATAGCGAATTTCCATGGCTTCTTGCAAAAGTCGATATTGTCTGTGCGCCGTGGCAAGCTCTACAGCATTATGCAAAGAAAGTAAAAGTTCATCATTGGCAAAGGGTTTGGTAATATAATCAAAAGCCCCATATCGCATAACTTCCACAGCGCTTTCGATGCTTCCAAAAGCAGTCATAATCAGCACAGGAATATGCGGCCAATTCTTTTTTACACGCTCAAGCACATCACGACCGGTGAGGCGCGGCATTTTCATGTCGGTGATAATAACATCAACTTCCGACTCTTCTAGAAATGTAAGAGCAGTTTCTGGGTCATTAATGGCTGTCACATTATAGGAAGCGTCGAGCAACAAGGTTTCCAAGATGAGCAAATAGTTTTTTTCATCATCAATAATAAGAATATGGGCTTTATCGTTCATGACAGTCCTTTTATTAAAAATTACATTTGGCCGTTTTTGGTGAGGGCACTTTTTTCAAAAAGTGTCATCCCCCAAACCTCCCCCACAAAAATTTTTAAGTAGTTTGTCTTATAAAAGCAAATTCCTATCATTTTCAACTTGTTGAAAATGATAGCACTAGGGTTTCCAAAGGGGATAATCCCCTTTGGCGGAGGGTTTGGGAGGCAGAGCCTCCCAAAAAAAATAACTTATTTATTATGCGCTTTTTGGAGGTGCAAAGTCAATATGTACTTGCGCATGACCTTCCTCAGAATTTTGCAAGAAAATAGTGCCATTATGGCTGGTAATAATGCTTTTTACAATGGGCAGACCAAGGCCGGTTCCATTATCCTTAGTGGTAACAAAGGGATCAAACAAGGTCTCGATATTATCATCAGAAAAACCGGGACCTGAGTCAGTAAAAGTAAGCGTAATTTGCCCATCTTTATCCTTGTTACCTTGGATAGTAATATATCCAGGTCCTTCCATGGCTTGTTGTGCATTAATCAATATATTATAAAAGGCTCGGTATAATAAATCTTTATCTCCAATGACGATAAGCTCATCTTCCATTTGTCGCTCAACCATCACCTCATATTTTGCAAATTCACCGCCGAGGAAAGCCATGACCTCATCCAAAACCTTATTAATATCCACTGGTGTATCATTAAGTTGACGCGGACGAGCATAATCTAAAAAGTCGTTGATGGTTTTACTTAAGCGACAAGATTCATCATAAATGGCAGTAAGAATACGCTGCGTAGCCTTATCGCCCTCTTGCTCTTTTTGCCTTTTTATTAAAAATTCAGAACTGGAGCGAATGATGCCCAAGGGATTACGCAGTTCATGGGCAAT
>CAYJHU010000157.1:0-5966 GCA_964369655.1 uncultured Desulfovibrionaceae bacterium
TTAATCAATATCTGATTTTAACTTTATTCGTCCTTTAAAGACACGCGCTTAGCTATAAACTCATGTACATTTTTTACACAAATATCAAGAGCTTCTTTATCGCTATAAACGGTTAAGTCAGCATTTTCTGGCGTCTCATAGGGTGCAGAAATACCTGTATAATTTTTTATTTTTCCATCACGTGCCAATTTATAATAGCCCTTAACATCACGTTTTTCACATTCTTCTAAGGAGCAAGAAATATATATTTCATAAAAAGCCTGCTGAACAATGCTTCGTGCAATCTCCCTATGAGCTTTCAAAGGACTGATAAAAGCACACAAACAAATAAAACCTTGTTTTGCAAATATATGTGCCAACTCTGCAATGCGGCGCATATTTTCTGCTCGCCCTTCGGGACTAAAGGAAAGATCAGAGCACAATCCATGCCGTATAATATCGCCATCTAAAACAATAACTTGCTTGCCTGCATTAAAAAAAATCTTTTCTAAAACATGTGCAATGGTTGACTTTCCTGCACCGGATAAGCCTGTAAACCAAAATACCGCCCCCCTATGTTCATTTTTTTGCTCACGCATGCCTTGATTCACCAAGGATTTTGGAGAACAAATATATCTTTCCTCATTCATACTCTAGCCTTTTTGGGTATATATGATGTTTTTAGCATGTAGATTTACTGAAAAAATTTTCCACAAAATAGTATAATTTCTTCCTTCAAAATAGCAATCCGCACACGTATGGTAAAGCATTTTTTGATCACTTTTTTTCGCAAAAATATCTTCATAACATCTCTTAATTTGACGCAAAACATACAAGAAAAGTATGAAATAAACGGAAATAATGAACACATTAGCTCCTAAGATTTTTTTAACATAAATACTTTACATATGTAAAAAAAATGATTAAAAATTAACATGAATATATAGTTATGGTGAAAACACCACACTTAATATTCACTTTTTTTAAGTGTCTGGTTATGTGAAGTAAATTTTAAAAAGGCGGTAAAGCACATTTTAACAACGTCCTTTGCAAAAAGGAAACGTACCCATAGGAGATAGTATGGGGGCAGTAACAATTAATACACCGTGGTGTAAAGGCTGTGGCGTTTGTGTGGCTTTTTGCCCAAAGAGCGCCCTTAGTCTTGTAAACGAAAAAGCTGTACACGATGCAGAAAAATGTATTATCTGTGGCATGTGTGAACTCTATTGCCCAGACCTTGCCGTAACCGTAGATAAAAGCCAAAAAGTTAAAAAGACCAAAAAAGAAGAGGTGGCATAATGAGCGAGAACAAAACTGTTTTTGTGCAAGGTAATGCCGCCTGTGTTGAGGGTGCGCTGTATGCCGGCGTGAGCTTTTTTGCTGGCTATCCCATTACCCCATCAACTGAAATTGCCGAAGAACTAGCCATAAAACTCCCCAAACTTGGTGGGACTTTCATCCAAATGGAAGATGAAATTGCCTCCATGTGTGCGGTTTGCGGTGCCTCCCTTGCAGGAGCAAAATCCATGACCGCAACTTCCGGCCCTGGTTTTTCTCTCAAACAAGAAGCCATCGGCTATGCCTGCATGGCAGAAATTCCTTGCGTCATTGTAAACGTACAACGCGCAGGCCCTTCTACCGGTCTTGCCACAAAAGTTGCCCAAGGTGATGTCAATCAGGCGCGTTGGGGCACACATGGCGATCACAGTAAAGTTGTACTCACCGCTTCTTCCATACAAGATACTTTTGAAATAACCGTAGATGCTTTTAATATTGCAGAAACCTACCGCACGCCGGTTGTTATCCTTCTAGACGAAGTGGTTGGGCACATGCGCGAAAAATTAACCATTCCCCCTGCAGGTGAAATTGAAGTTGTTGAACGCTTGCACACTAAGGTAAAAGAAGGTTTTAATTATCACCCTTACTTACCGCGCGAAGATGGACGCCTGCCTATTTCTGACTTCGGTGGTAAGCACCGCTATAATGTTACCGGTTTATACCACGATATTTTTGGTTTCCCTACGGAAAATCCCGAAATTGTCAATGCAGCCATCCATCACTTAGTAGATAAAATTGAAAACCGTGCACACATCTTGGCACGCTGGAAAGAATATCATCTAGAAGATGCAGAGCACATCATTGTTTCCTATGGCGCCTCTGCTCGCTCTTCCAGAGAGCTTGTAGAAACACGCCGCCTAAAAGGCGATCGTATTGGCCTTTTAGAGTTACAAACCTTGTGGCCTTTCCCTGCTCAAGTGGTACGTGAAAAAACAAAGCATGCCAAAAACATCTTTGTGGTGGAAATGAATATGGGACATATGAAAGAGCAAGTTAAGCGTGTTGTGTATAAACCAGAGCGTGTCTTCCTTGTAAACCGTATGGACGGTAATTTAGTTAATCCTAGAGATATTGGCGCTGTTATGCGTACCATCGAAGGAAGGGGGTTCTAAAATGTCTTTCAGAAAATATATTCGTGAGCGCTTTTTCCCGCACATTTGGTGCCCCGGCTGTGGACATGGTACCATCTTAAACAGCATTCTTCACGCTGTAGAAGAACAAGGCATAAAAAATTCCGACATGTCCATGGTTTCAGGCATTGGTTGTTCTGCACGTATTTCCGGATACTGCGACTTCCATACCATGCATACCATGCACGGACGCGCCCTAGCTTGTGCTACCGGCTTAAAATTAGCTAGACCCTCCCTCAATGTTATTGTACCCATGGGTGATGGTGATGCCACAGCCATTGGCGGCAATCACTTTATCCATGCTTGTCGTCGTAACATTGACCTTACCATCATTGTTATGAATAACCGCATCTATGGCATGACCGGCGGCCAGTTCTCTCCTCTTTCCGGTGACGGTATTTTAGCCACCACCGCTCCGTATCGCAGCATTGATTATGCCTTTGATACAGTAGAGCTTGCCCTTGGCGCTGGTGCTTCCTTTGTGGCTCGTACCACCACCTTCCACGTCAAAGAATGCATCTCCCTCATCAAAAAAGGTATGCAACATAAGGGTGCATCAGTTATTGAAATCATGTCACAATGCCCCACCTATTTTGGACGTAAAAACAAAATTGGTGACGCTGTACAATTAATGGAAAGCTATCGCGACTCAACAGCCCCCATTGGCTCCAAAAAGTTGGAAGAAGATCCAACGCTTATTCCACGTGGCATTTTCCGCGATATTGAAAGGCCAGAATACTGCGAAGAATACGCAAAACTTGTTGCAAGGGTACAAGGGTAAGGTATGGAAACACAACGTTTTTTATTGTCTGGTTCCGGTGGGCAAGGCGTCATTTCCTTGGCTATCCTTTTGGCCGATGCCGCTGCCATTTATGGCGGGCATAATGCAGTACAATCTCAATCTTATGGGCCGGAAGCACGCGGCGGGGCAACTCGCTCTGCCGTTATCGTTTGTGACGGCCCCATTTATTATCCCAAAGTTAACCAACCAAACTACTTAGTAGCACTCACCAACGAAGCCATGAGTAAATATTTACCGCTCATTCGCCCCGGCGGCATGGTACTCTATGATAGCGACTTGGTAAGCGTTGACCCACGCGTTGATGCTTT
Organism: uncultured Desulfovibrionaceae bacterium; assembly: GCA_964369655.1. Taxonomy (GTDB): domain Bacteria; phylum Desulfobacterota; class Desulfovibrionia; order Desulfovibrionales; family Desulfovibrionaceae; genus CAYJAD01. Next base: position 3,558 of record CAYJHU010000157.1, read on the forward strand.
GCGTAAACCACTGCCCATGTATAAAGCCGTCATGGATGCCCTTGGTAAACCACAAGCCCTTAACGTCGTAGTACTGGGTGCACTTATAACTTTAACCAATGCCATCACTGTGCAAGCAGCAGAAAGCGTCCTAAAAGCTCGCTTCCCTCCTTCCTTTTTTGAAAACAATCAAAAAGCTCTACACATAGGTATAGAGATGGCAAAGCCTGTAGCAGATTCTTTAACGGATTAAGGAATATTTCGGGGGAGAAAATCCCCCTTATTTTTAACCATTTGTCTATAGGATGACAGTATGAACATTCATGAGTATCAAGCAAAAGAGCTGATGGCAGCCTATGGTGTTGCTGTACCCAAGGGCGGCGTTGCAAGCAGCGTGGAAGAAGCCATGGCTGTGGCAAAAAGCTTAAACAGCCCCATCTTGGTGGTTAAAGCACAAATCCATGCCGGTGGTCGCGGTAAAGGCGGCGGTGTTAAGGTTTGCAAAAACTTAGATGAAGTAGAAGCTGCCGCACGTGCCATCTTAGGCATGCAGCTTGTCACCCACCAAACCGGCCCCGAAGGACAGCTTGTTAAAAAAATTTGGATTGAGCATGGCACAGACATTGACCGTGAGCTCTATCTTGCTGTGGTACTTGATCGCGGTGCCGAATGCCTCACAGTCATGGCCTCCCCTGACGGCGGCATGGACATCGAAGAAGTGGCCGAAAAACACCCAGAACGCATCTTCGTCACACGTCTTGATGGTTCAAACACCATTTGGCCCTTCCAAGCACGCCAACTGCTCTTTGGTTGTGGTTTAAATCCCACACAAGTGGCCCAAGGCGTGAAGCTCATCACCAATCTCGTTCGCCTTTGCGTTGAAAAAGACGCCACGCAGGTAGAAATCAATCCCCTTGCTGTAGACAAAGAAGGCAACATCCTTGCCCTTGATGGTAAAATGAATTTTGATGAAAGCGCCCTAAAACGCAATCCTGACATCCACGCCCTTGAAGACCCCGATGAAGCCGATCCTCTTGAGCTTAAAGCCGCTCAACTTGGCGTCAACTACGTGCGCCTTGATGGCTATGTGGGCACCATGGTCAACGGTGCTGGTCTTGCCATGGCCACCATGGACGCCATTAAGCAAGCCGGTGCAGAGCCAGCAAACTTCCTTGATGCCGGCGGCGGCGCCAATGTGGAAATGGTCAAAAATGGCTTTGAAGTTATGCTTTCCGATCCCAATGTACGTGGCATTCTTATCAATATTTTTGGTGGAATATTACGCTGTGACATCGTAGCCGAAGGCGTTATACAAGCCGTCAAAGAAACAAATTTACAATTGCCTCTTGTCGTACGCATGGAAGGCACCAACGTTGACATTGCACGCAAAATCCTTGCAGAAAGCGGCGTGAATATCGTTACCGCCGATAACATGGCCGATGCCGCCGCAAAAATTGCTGAACTGACAGCTTAGGGAGTTTACATGAGTATTTTAATTAATGAAAATACCCGCGTGCTAGTGCAAGGACTCACAGGGCGCGAAGGACAGTTCCACGGGCAACAAATGCTTGACTATGGTACAAACATTGTTGCCGGTGTCACCCCCGGCAAGGGCGGACAAGTGGTCTTAGGTGTGCCAATTTTTAACACCGTACAAGAAGCAGTCGAAGCCACAAATGCTAATGCTTCCGTCATCTTTGTCCCCGCTGCCGGTTGTGCCGACGGAGCATGCGAAGCCGCCGATGCCGGCATTGAACTCGTTGTCATCATCACCGAGCACGTACCGGTACTCGACATGGTACGTTGCAAAGCCTACTTAAGCTCCAAGGGCGTCAAACTCATTGGCCCCAACTGCCCAGGCCTCATCAGTCCAGGCAAATGCAAAATTGGCATCCAACCAGGATATATACACAAAGAAGGTAATATTGGCCTCATTAGTCGCTCCGGTACCCTCACCTATGAAGCCGTATACCAACTCACCAACAATGGTCTTGGACAAAGCACCGTCATTGGCATGGGCGGTGACCCCATCCCCGGCCTAAAGTTCGTAGAATTATTAGAGCTTTTCCGCGATGATCCACAAACCGAAGCCGTCTGCATCCTCGGTGAAATCGGCGGTGACAATGAAGAAAAAGCCGCCACATACATCAAAGAAACCAAATATCCTAAGCCAGTCTTTGGATTTATTGCCGGCCTTACCGCACCTCCCGGAAAGCGCATGGGACACGCCGGTGCCATTATCTCCGGCTCCAAGGGACGCGGCGAAGATAAAATCAAAGCCATGGAAGATGCCGGCATTACCGTCATCAAAGAACTTGGCAAATTTGGCGAAACCGTAGCCAAGGCTATGAAAAAATAAATTAAGTCTTTTCTTTGGAGGGGCTCTGCCCCTCCACCCCGCCAAAGGGGATAATCCCCTTTGGAAACCCT
>CAYJHU010000158.1:0-5897 GCA_964369655.1 uncultured Desulfovibrionaceae bacterium
TGGGGAGGGGAGAAGAAAGCCTAGGATTTCCTCTCCCCTCCCCTTTCAAAACACGCCCGATGACTTAGTTCAATGTAAAACTAAAAAACCTCAAATATCACGAAGTGATATTTGAGGCGATAAAGTTTTTTGAAGGGGGTCTGGGGGAAACTTTTTTTCTCAAAAAAGTTTCCCCCAGAAAAAAATAATTTATCTTACTTTAATATAAATGGTTTGCACATCCAGTGCATTATGCTGAGAAGCTCCGCCTCAGCCATCGGCAACGAGCAGGCCGGTGTTCACATCAAGGGCGTAGGTACCGGGCTTATAAAAAGTCGCGCGCACATTGGGATAGGAAGGGGTGACGGAATAGTCGGCCTCAGAATTTTTTGTGCTGGAGACTTTAACGCTTATGGCGCGTGAAGCAAGGTATTTAGGGCTAATGGCAAATTTAATGGTAATAGTTTCATTTACCTTTGCCTCAGCAGGATAGCGTAAATCAACGCGAACGTTTCCCTCCATATTAAGGGGGACGTCGAAAGCGTCTTGCGCTAAGGCATTGCCCATGCTCAAAAATGCGCAAAAGACAGCCATTAAAAATACATTCAATATCTTCATATAAATACTTTTATTTCCTTACATAGAACTTTACTGCTGAGGCACTTCCGGCACGGGCGTAATGTCAGTAGCTGGCGCGGTTTGTGGAGTTTCTGGGGTTCCCGTAGCCGCGGGGGCTTCAGTAGCCGGCGGTGTCACCTCAGGCGTAATGGGCTGTGGTAATTCTTCCTTAGCTTCTTCCTTTTTCTCCGGCTCTGGTAGCGCAGGCGCTGAAGTTGAAGGCGCAGGACTTACAGCAGGCTTAGCTATGCCAAAAAACTCCGGCAAGGTGCCAAGACCATTACCGCTTTGATCATATTTTGTATAATGATTTACCAGCGATGGGGCAACAAAAAGCGTGAAGGGCTGCACCACCAAAAGGCTAAAGATGGCGATAACAAGCAACGCACCTTGTGGCTGTGTACGCTTGGTAAAACGAATTAAAAGTAAAGATGTTATGATGAAAAGAGCTGAAAGAATGGGCAAGCCATAGATATTCTTCAAGCTTGCGGCAAGCTGGGCTGAGCAATAGCTTTCCCAGTAAGGCGCCGTGGCCGGAATGCTAATAATGGTGATGGCAATACCGCTTAACAGTAAGAACAGGGCAAAGATGAGGAAAAAGAGATTGCTACCTGTTTTGTTAAAGTTTGCAATGGTTTTTCCAAGGATTAAACCAAATACCGGCAAGAGGGGCAAGGCCGCAAGGGGTGCATCCGTTTTTTGCAAAATGAGTATGCCAACGCCCACAAACGCTACAATATAAAGCCACGTAGGGCCGGAATGCGTGCTGTGCGAAGCTTTGAAGCTTTTGCCAATATTTTTGAGAATGCTGAGCCATGGAGAGAAGATAGGCGCCACAAGCCAAGGCACAAGGCCGCAAGCTAAAAGAGCCAAAGTCCACCAAGGGGTTTGCAAAGGCCAATATGGCGGCATAAAAGGAACGATGGCTTCCTTCATAAAATTATCAAGAATGCTGGCATGCGGGCTAGTGAGAATCACCAATACAAGCCAAGCGGCTAGAGTTACTATTAAAACGCCAAAGCCAATGACAGCGTCCAAGTGATGAGCACGATGTATATCAAGGCGCCACAGAATAAGTAAGATACTGGAGATTAAGATTGTCCAAAGCGGTAAAAATCCGCCGGTAAGCGTGGCCAAAGCGGTGAAGAAAAAGCCAAAAATAAAGGACATTGGTGCTGTTTCGCGTGTCCAAGCTCTAAAAAGAAGACCAAGGGCAAGACTGAAAAATGCTAGGGTCAACATTTCCGGCCCAACCATGTGCATAAAAACTAAAAAGAGCGGACTTGCCAAAAGTACAAGCACTGAGGCAAAGGCTCCGTTATTATTCAATTTTGTGCAAGCACCAAAAATATATATGCTAAAAATGGCAAGAAAGGCCGTGATGGATGAGAGCACCGGCAAGAAAAGCTCTTTGGGCATGGGGATAAGATCTACCGCACCCATGAGCCAGTAATAAGCTGGAAAAGCGTGCCCGAGGGCATCGGTTACGGGTGGTAAAATCCACTGCCCGCTTTGCTTAATTTGCTCAAAAAGTTCAAGATGTTGTAACTCTGTAGGAAGATAAGTAGACGGAAAATAAATACTTGCCGCCGTGTGCAAAATAAATAAAAAGAGCAAATAGATAGGCGCAAAAGCTGCCATATGATTGAAAGTTTTTGAAGCTATGCCCAAGGCTTCTGGGGCTGGCGCGTCTTTAGCAGAGGCGTCTTGCTTTTTATCATCGGCTTTAGCTTGTGCCGTGTTCGCAGTGGCATTTGCTTGCGTGCTTTTTTCTGCATTAGGAGGAGAAAAGTTCAAGGGCGCAGTGCCTTCATGACCTGTAAGGCTCAACTTTCCATCATCTGTAGGGGCACTTGCTTCTGCTTTAGCGGGCGTAACTTCAGGAGCTGGCGCACTACCTTGACTTTGTTGATTTTCTTGTGCTTCTTGAGCAGATGGCGCTGCCTCTTGGGTATCCTTAGGTACAACCTTTGTGAGCCCAACAGGATAACTTCCCTTAGGTTCAAGCACTGCATTGAGTAAGGAGGTTGTTTCACTTTTAGGAGTATTTTCAGATTGTTGTGTATTTTCTTGGTCGTTTTGGACTGAATCTTTTTTGTCTTCTGTCATAATTTCCTCCCAAATGATTACTTATCTGCAACTACAGATTTTTCTTGAGCTTTCACTTCATTCCATAAATCATCTTTAGCATCAAGATCAAGATTTGCAAAGTCCAATTGCCTTTCTTTGGCAAGGGCTTCCATGGCGGCAAAGCGCCGTAAAAATTTCTCGGTACTATGATCAAGAGCTTCGTTGGCCTTTATGCCTTTACGCCTGCCAAGCTCAACCAAGGTAAAAAGCATATCACCAAGCTCTTGGCTTTGTGCATCTTTGTCATCACCTTGCGCCACATCAAGCCATTCAAGCCATTCGGCCTCGGCCTGCTGTTCCACTTCCTGATCTTCCGGCCACGTAAAATTGACGCGCGCCGCCTTGGAGTGGATACGATAGGCCTTAATAAGTGGTGGCAAGCCCTTGGGCAAAGAATGGAAAATTCCTTTAGCAACGCCGTCTTCAGCCTTTTCATTACGCTTAATAGCTTCCCAAGCCTTAAGCTGTTCATCAAGACTTTCAAAAGTTGTGTCCGCAAACACATGTGGATGGCGGCGGATCATTTTTTCCGCATTCATGGTAAAGACCGTATCCAACGAAAACTCACCTTTATTTTCATAAAGTTTAGCAATAAACAACAATAAAAACGCCACATCGCCCAGCTCTTCACAAACCTCACGGCTATTATTTTTGCGAATAGATTCGGCAAGGGCTTGGCTTTTTTGGCTAAGTAGCTCGCAAGTTGCGGCCTTATCTTTAATGAGGGCATCCACAAGCTCGTGGCTTTCCTCTACCATATAATCGGCAAGGGATTCAGGGGTTTGCACCTTATCCCAAGAGCAACCGTCAGGGCCGATAAGGGTAGCAACAACATCTTGTAAGCGCTTTAGAGAGTTCATATATTTCCTTAATTATTAAAAGCTGATATTAAAAAACTCGTGTGGGATATAGGCCCGAACACTTTCGATAAAATTGGTTAAGTACGGCATGAGGAAAGATTTTTTCAAAAACTCTGCATTGCCAAAGAAGCGCTGGGTAACAAGCACAATAATACTGGACAAAAGTACAGCCTTGCCAAAACCAAGCACAAAACCGGCCAATTTATCTGCCCATGGGAGCATAGCCAAATTAAGTATGCCCTGCATAATGAAGGCTAAAAAGCTTGTGATAAAATTAAAGCTCAAAAATATAATCAGATAAGCCGCAATGGTGCGCCATGTTTCGCCGCTAATAAAAGAAAGATGCGGGCTCAACATGGGATAGTAGGTGTAGGCAAGCCACAAACCACCAATGAGGCCAATGAGGCTAAAAGCTTCTTTGCAAAAGCCGCGGATAAGACCTGATATACAAAAATATGCAAAAATTGTCGCTAAAATAATGTCATAAAAGCTTAAGGTCATAATGCTCTCCTAAATTATGTCACCAACTTCTAGCAGAAGATTGCCCACAAGACAAGAATTTAACACGACTATAATATGACTTTTCCTCCTTTTTATTTCAAAAATGTAATATTTTATCTTCATACCGAACATACAGAGCAGTATGCTTTTTATATATTCGCGAAAATTTCTGATATTTCACTTGACAAGGCGATATATAATTTACATTTTCACAAAACAAATTGCAAAGACGCACAAATTCAATCACACATGCGTCTTCTCATGTATTATCCACTAAGGAGTTAATATGTCTAAACTTACCATCATTGGCGGCGGCCCTGGCGGCTATACGGCGGCCTTTGCAGCAGCACGCGCCGGCCTTGAAGTAACACTCATCGAAAAACATCGCCTTGGCGGCACCTGTTTAAATACCGGTTGCGTACCCACCAAAACCCTCAAATGCAGTGCCGAAGCCCTTGAAACTGCACAAAATTTGAAGTCCTATGGTGTAAGCCTTACAGAGCCAAGCGAAGCCGTAGTGGATATGCCGGCCGTACTTGCCCGCAAAAATAAGGTCATCTCCACCCTTGTGGGCGGCCTTAGCAAAACCTGCGAGCGCTTGAAAATTAATTTCCTACACGGCGTAGCAACCGTTATAAGCCCCCAAAAAGTTAAAGTAAAAACAAAAACTGAAGAAGTGGAAGTGGACAGTGATTACATCATCATCGCCACCGGCTCCAAAGTACGCGAGCTTCCCTCACTGCCCTTTGACGGAAAATATATCATCGATAGCCCAGATATCCTTGAGCGTGAAAATTTACCCAAAAAAATGATCGTCGTAGGCGGCGGGGTAGTTGGCTGCGAAATGGCCTTTATTTACAAAGCTTTTGGTGTTGACGTCACCTTAGTGGAAGGACAAAAACGCCTGCTGCCCATTGATGGTGTCGATGCAGACATAAGCACCCTCATACAACGCGAAATGAAGAAAAATCGCATTGCCGTGCACCTAGGCTCTACCCTTGAAGATGTTCGCATAGAAGATGGTATCGTAAAAGGACAAATCGCCCCCCTACGCATGCCCGGACAAGAGCCCGACCCCAAGGCTAAAATCATAGCCGCCGAATGCGACGCCGTGCTCGTCACCGTCGGACGCAGTCCCGATACCGAAGCCCTTGGACACGAAGCACTCAACATTGACACCGACGCCCAAGGCTGGATCAAAGCCGATGAGCACCTGCGTACTTCCGTGCCAAATATTTATGCCATAGGCGACATCATTGGACCACAGCGCATCATGCTCGCGCACATGGCCTCTGCCGAAGGCATCCACGCCGTACGCCACATCCTCGCAGAAGATAAAAATTCCCTCGAGCCCATGGACTACTCCGTCGTGCCTTCCGCCATCTTCACCTCACCAGAGGTTGGCTGCGTTGGCCTTAGCGAAGATCAAGCCAAAGCCCAAGGCATTAACACCAAGTGCGCCACCTTCCTTATGCGCGAACTCGGAAAAGCCCAAGCCTCTGGACATCTGGCAGGCATTATCAAGCTCGTTGCCAATGCCGACACAGGCGTCCTCCTAGGCGCTCACATGGCAGGAGAAAACGGCTCCGACCTCATCGCCGAAGCAGCTCTTTGCATGCGCATGGGCGGAACCGTTCAGGATATCTCAAACACCATCCACGCCCACCCCACTCTGGTCGAAGGCGTCTTTGAAGCCGCTTGCGAGCTTTATCCACCTAAGTTTTAATATTTTTAGATTTTTATTTTTTTGGGGGAGGGAACTTTTTGAAAAAAGTCCCCTCCCCCAAACCCCCTCCCTCAAAAACTTTT
>CAYJHU010000159.1:0-5826 GCA_964369655.1 uncultured Desulfovibrionaceae bacterium
GCCTCCCAATCATAAATCTAAAGTGCGCAGAAAAAATCGCGTATGCTTTGTTCCTCACTCCCTGCAAAGTAGTCAGAAAGCTGTATATTGCTTAAGGCGTCAAGTATGGCGTCGGGGGTATAGGAAACGCCTTGCAGATATTTTTCTAATTCTTCGATTCCCTTATGAGCAAAAAAATCACCAAAAATTTTAACTTCACTGATTTTGCCTCTCTGTACATTTAAGTGGCATTCTACCAAGCCAAAGGTGAAGCGTTCTTTCTTCATGATGGTAAAGGCAGGGGATGCTCCATAGTTCCAGGCGTGGGTCGAATATTTTTGAGCCATGAGTTCTTGAGCGCCGGCTTGCATTTCTGCGGTGAGCTGGGCTTTTTCTGGTGCAATGTTTTGCATAAGAAGCTCTTTAATTGTATGCATATGTTCTTCAGCGCTGCGTGACGGGGATAAAAATTCACTGGCATTGGACACGCGGCTGCGCACGGAGCTGATCCCCTTAGAAAGATATTTATCGGGTGCGCCGGTGAGCACAGCCCCTAACATATCAAGATCAAGATGTACGAGTAAGGTTCCGTGGTGTAAAACTTTACCGGCACGCCTTAGCTGAGCAGAGCCGGAAATTTTCTTTTCGCCTACGGTAATGTCATTGCGTGAACTAAAGGTTGCATTTATACCAAGCTCTTGCAGACTGTTTACTATGGGCTTTAGGAAGGTGGCAAAGTCAATTTGTCCTTGCTCGCCCTTGTGTAGTGGACGGATGAAAGAAAAATTCACGTTACCAAGATCGTGGTAGACTGCTCCGCCGCCGGTCATGCGCCGAACTACGGGGAGGGAGTAGGCTTTTACAAGATCGCTGTTAATTTCTTGGTAGGTGTTTTGGTGGCGGCCCACAATAATGCATGGGGCATTGTGCCAAAGTAAAAAATATCCTTGATTAGCAGCGTCTTGTGGGTTAAGATGAGTAAATAGCCATTCTTCTAGGGCAAGGTTAAACATGGGGTCTGTGGTTTGGATAGCTAGGGAGCGCATAGTACCTCTTTAGAATAGTGATTATGTGTAAGAATGCTTGGTAGCATTATTTGCTAGTTTTGTGAGTGGTTACTTTAATTTTTGCGGTATGTAACTCAGTAAAATATAAAAATAAAAAAAAAGTCCTTGCAAATGAGTTGCTTTTGGCGCATATGGTCTTAAATAAATCAACAACAGGTTCCTTGTAGAGGAATTTTATCTTAGTGTCTATATGAGCTTTGTTCTTTTCAAGGTTAAGGCAATTTTCTTGTATAATTAGACTGTTACATTTACAATTAATCTCTTTTTGGAGTAAACATGACACGTAAAGATCGTACCGAAGGCATTTACAATCGCAAAGAAGTGCTTGATTACAGCGAACGTAAACAATTTTATCTTATCCAGTTAAAAGATTTACTTTCTTATGCTTATCGCTATTCTGAGGATGTGAAAAAACGCTTTGACCGCGCTCAATTTAATGTGGATAAATTTAAGACTATTACAGATATTAAACACATCCCTATCCTTAAGAAAAAGGAGCTCATCTTTTTGCAATCCATGGGACCGCGTCTTGGCGGATTGCTTACAAAGGATATTGGCGATTTAAAGCGTGTCTTTTTGTCCCCAGGACCGATTTTTGACCCGGAAGATAGGGGAGATGATTACTGGGGCTATACCGAAGCCTTTTATTCTGCTGGCTTTCGTCCTGGTGATGCGGTGCAGGTGACCTTTAACTATCACCTCTCGCCTGCTGGCCTTATGTTTGAAGAACCACTGCGCAACCTTGGCTGTGCTGTTATTCCTGCTGGTCCTTCTGAGGCTATAACTCAGCTAGATATTATGCAAAAGTTACGTGTTGCCGGTTATGTTGGCACTCCAAGCTTTCTTTTGCACCTTGCGCAAAGAGCCGAGGAAAAAGGCCTTAACTTACGTAAAGATCTTTTCCTTGAGGTTGGCTTTGTCACCGGTGAACGCTTATCAGAAAAAATGCGTAACCAGCTTGAAAAGAAGTATGACTTACTGCTTCGTCAGGGCTATGGCACTGCTGATGTGGGCTGTATTGGTTATGAATGCTTCCATAAAACTGGCTTGCATATTGCTAATCGCTGCTATGTGGAAATTTGTCATCCTGATACTGGCATTCCTCTTAAGGATGGCGAAGTGGGAGAAATTGTTGTTACCGCTTTCAACAAGGCCTATCCGCTTATCCGTTTAGCCACGGGCGACCTCTCTTATATCGACAGAAATCCTTGTGCGTGTGGGCGTACCAGCCCTCGCCTTGGGGCCATTGTTGGCCGTGTGGATACAACAGCTCGTATTAAGGGCATGTTTGTGTATCCGCATCAGGTTGAGCAAGTTATGAGTAACTTTGAAGAAATTAAGCGCTGGCAGATTGAAGTTACCAATCCTGGTGGCATTGATGAGATGGTGCTCTATGTGGAAACCAGCGACTTTAGACGTGAGGAAGAGCTTTTGCACTCCTTCCGCGAAAAAATTAAGTTGCGCCCCACATTGGTTGTTCTCAATCCCGGAAGCTTGCCTCCGCAATTGCGTCCCATTGAAGATAAACGTGAGTGGGATTAAGTTCTAAGGGATTGAATATATAGAAAATGGCGCTTGAAATCGAAAGAAAATTTCTTGTACAGGGCACGCCTTGGCAAGATTTTGATAATACCGGAATAATAGTAAAACAAGGCTATTTGAGTACAGAGGCGCACTGCGTGGTTCGCGTGCGTCTTTGTACTCCTTTGCAAAAAAATGAACAGCATTCAGCCTTTATAACTATTAAAAGCCGCGTGACTGATGTGTCTAGCCATGAGTATGAATATGCAATTCCCTTTCACGAAGCTGAATTTATCCTAAATACTTTGATAGAAAACTCTCCTGTAGAAAAAATTCGTCACCGCATCCCTCATGGTGAAGCTATGTGGGAGGTGGATGAATTTTTAGGCGTAAACCAAGGCCTTGCCATTGCGGAAATAGAGCTTAAATCTGAAGAAGAGAGCTTTGCATTGCCCCCGTGGCTTGGTGAAGAGGTTACGCACAATATGCGGTATAAAAATGTAGAGTTGGCAAAAAAACCTTTCAATACTTGGTAATATTTTGAGGAAATAATGGCACACAAAGGCCCACATATCTCCATTTCACCCTTCTATGTGGTAAACAGGATTTTGCGCATTAATCGTAATGATTTTGAACAGTGGCCTGAATCTGTCTGCAACCTTGCCATTGCCATTGCCGAAGAGCTTTTTCTTGTAGCTTACAATCCTTTCATCGATGCCGAAACGGTGCGTGAAAGTGTACAAAAAACTTTTGAAGCAAGCTCACTTGCGCTTGCGCATCACTATGCAACAAGCATTGGCGAAGGCATTACCATGTTTTGGTCAGCCCATGAGGCTGAAAGTGCCTTTCGTGCTGAGCTCATCGAAAGATTCCGAACATTTATGCCGGAAGAATGTATTGTCTTGCGTCCAGGAGCTTTGGTGGAAAATGCCACTGATGCTACGGATTTACGCATGGAATTACCGCTGTGCGTTGTTGAACCAGCTAACACCGAGCAAGTGGCTGAGCTTGTGCGCCTTGCCAACGAAAAAAAGTTTGCGCTCATTCCTCGCGGTGGTGGCTCCGGCATGACTGGCGGAGCGGTGCCTGCACGCAAAAGAACTGTAATTGTTTCCCTTACCCGTCTAACACGCATAAATCCCATTGATACCGAAAACTTGAGTCTTACTTGTGAGGCCGGCGTTTTAACGCACGAAGTTATAAAGGCCGCCGCTAAAGAAAATCTTTTCTTTTCTGTGGATCCTGCTTCTAAGCTTGCCTCTAGCATTGGCGGAAATATCTCGGAAAATGCAGGTGGCCCTTGTGCCTTTGAGTATGGGACAACTCTTGATAATCTCCTATGGTGGCGAATGGTTACACCTACGGGAGAAATTATCACCGTAGAGAGAAAAGATCATCCTCGTCATAAAATTTTACCTGACGAAGAAGCTATTTTTGAGGTGAAGGATACTTCCGGCGGTGTGCGCAATGTGGTGCGCCTTGCCGGTGATGAAGTGCGCCTAACGGGACTTGGTAAGGATGTGACCAACAAGGCTCTTGGCGGATTACCTGGGATGCAAAAAGAAGGCACCGACGGAATCATCACAGAAGCTTGTTTTGTCATACATAAAAAACCTAAATATTCAAAGGTAATAGTCCTTGAATTTTTTGGTCGTTCCATGCATACCGCTGCCGTCGTTATTGGTGAGCTCGTAGCTTTGCGCGATAAGATTCGCCAAGCAGGAGACTATGCCAGTATTTCTGCTTTGGAAGAATTTAACGTAAAGTACGTGCAAGCCATTGAATATAAAAGAAAGTCAAATCAATATGAGGGAGATCCCATCTCCGTAATTATTGTGCAAGTTGATGGCGATGACCAAATGCTGCTTGATAAGACTGTTGTAGACATTGTGCAACTTGTTGAAAAGCAAGAAAATGTTGACTGTACTGTTGCACAAGATGCCAAACAGGCAGAGCTTTTTTGGGAAGATAGACATAAACTTTCTGCCATAGCCAAGCGTACTTCCGGCTTTAAGATTAATGAAGACGTGGTTATTCCCATGGCGCGCATTCCTGACTTTGCTATATTTCTAGAACAATTGAATTTAGAATGCGTTGCTTCGGCTTTTCGCTATGCCATGTCGGCGGTGGGGCGTTTGTCTGGTTTTCCCATGGAGGACAAAGAGCTTAACCGTGAATTTTCCTATGCTTCCAAGGTTGCGCAGGGCAAGGTTTTAGCCAGTGAGTTAAGCGATGAAGAATTCTTTTTACGGGCAACGCTTTTTTTGAAAGACCTTGGCGCAAAATATGAGCATCTTACTAAAAAGATAAATGATATTATAGACTACATGTATGCAAGTCGCATTATTGTGGCAAGTCATATGCATGCCGGCGACGGTAATTGCCATGTAAATATTCCTGTAAACTCTAGCGACCATCATATGCTTGAAGAGGCAGAAAAGGTGGCGGCGCGCGTTATGAATACGGCGCAAGAAATGGGCGGAGCCGTTTCTGGCGAGCATGGTATTGGTATTACCAAAATTGCATTTTTGCACCAAGATAAAATTTCGGCCATGCGAGAATTTAAGGAAAGGGTTGACCCAAGAGATATCTTGAATCCTGCAAAATTAGTCAGTAACGAATTGCCTGTTCGTCCTTTTACCTTTTCATTTAATGGACTTATAAACGATATTCGTGAAAGTGGTTTGCCGGATAAAGAGCAACTTATGCACTTACTTGGACTTGTGCAAAACTGTACGCGTTGCGGAAAGTGCAAGCACGTTTGCCCCATGACGTATCCTGAGCGTTCCATGCAGTGGCATCCGCGTAATAAAAATATGGTTCTTGGCATGCTCCTTGAGGCCATTTACTATACGCAAGCAAACACCGGACATCTTGATGAGAGGCTTTTGCAGCATATCAACACGATGTTTGAACACTGTACGGCTTGTGGACGCTGTGCTTCGGTTTGTCCGGTAAAAATCCCTTCAGGTGAAGTGGCGCTGACTTTGCGCGCTACACTTGAGTCAAAGGGCTTTGGCGGGCATCCCATAAAGTCGCGCGTGCTGACCTGGCTTTTGGCTAAGCCGCATATCCGTATCCCCAAGGCCGCAAAAATGGCTTCACTTGGGCAAAAAGCTCAAAATAAATGTATGGATTGCATTCCTAAGGGCTGGACCAGTGGCTTCCAAAGTCCGCTTTTTTCCGGTAAAGGGGCGAAAATCGGCTATACCAATGTGTATGAATCTTTGAAGTTGCATCGAGGGCATATTTTTACGCC
>CAYJHU010000160.1:0-5813 GCA_964369655.1 uncultured Desulfovibrionaceae bacterium
AGACTAATGACAAACCCCACCATGTGGTGTTTGCGCCGCTATTGTCAGCAAAGCTGCCAAGCGGAAAGGCACAAAAATCAATCGTTTAACGGCGCAAGTAAATTGCGCCTACTCTTGATTTTTGGATCGTGCTGACTTTGTCAGCACTCTGGGGAGGCCAAGCCTCCCCAAATCTATCTACTTTTGTTAATTATTTTTGGGTTTTGGCTCAGCCATGGCTTCAGGCCAAAGCTCAGCAGAAATTTCACGCAATTTGAATTTTTGTATTTTGCCACTTCCTGTAAGGGGAAAGCTATCAACAATTTTTATATAGCGTGGCACTTTAAACCAAGAGATTTTACCACGGCAATAATCGCGAATGTCCTCGGGCAAAACCTCATGCCCTTCTTTTGTGATAATAAAAGCACCAACTTCTTCGCCATATTTGTAGCTTGGCACTCCCACAACCTGCACATCCTGCACACCGTCCATGCCAAGAAGATATTCTTCAATTTCACGGGGATATATGTTCTCTCCCCCGCGAATAATCATATCTTTAATGCGGCCAGTTACAACCACATTGCCTTCATCGTCCATGGTGCCAAGGTCGCCGGAATGCAACCAGCCATCCTCAGTCAATACGGCGGCGGTTTCTTTGGGCATATTATAATAGCCTTTCATGACATTATAACCGCGACACATGATTTCGCCATGTTCGCCGCGCGGTAATTCTTCACCGGTTTCCGGATCGGCAATTTTCACCTCAATACCCGGCATGGCGCAGCCCACAGTAGAGCAGCGGCTGGCAAGCGAATCTGTCACATCAGACTGTGTCATCACCGGCGAAGCTTCAGTCAGGCCATAACAAATGGTAATGTCCTTCATGTTCATTTCTTCGGTGACGCGGCGCATGAGTGGCTCTGGGCAAACTGATCCGGCCATAACACCTGTACGCAATGACTTTACGTCAAAGCGTTCAAACATTTTATGCTCAAGGGCGGCAATAAACATGGTGGGCACACCATAAACAGCCGTGCATCGCTCGGAATCAATGGCTTCTAACATGTGCAAAGCATTGAAACTTTCTAGAATAACCATGGCTGTGCCATGGTTGACGCAAGCGCACACCCCAAGCACACAACCAAAGCAGTGGAAAAGCGGCACAGGAATGCACAATCTATCTTTTTCTGTAAAGCCCTGATGGCGTCCAATCCAATATCCATTGAGGCCAACGCCCACATGGGTCAGCATAACGCCCTTGGGGAAACCAGTTGTTCCTGAGGTATACTGCATGTTTATAACGTCCCATGGCTTAAGCTCCGCCTGACGAGCTTGATACTCTTCGTCAGTGGTCATAACGCTCATACCACAAAGCTCTGGCATGGAGTACATGCCGCGGTGCTTTTCATGCCCAAGGAAGAAAATTCGCTTTAAGTGGGGAAAGGTTTCGCTATTAAAGCCATCGCGGTTTTGAGTACGCAGCTCTGGTGCAACCCTATAAAGAGTGTCTACAAAGTCATGATCGCGTAAGCCATCAACAATACAAAGATTTTCGCATTCTGAATGCTGTAGGATATAGCGCAGTTCATGCTCGCGGTAATTGGTATTAACGGTAATAAGAATGGCGCCAATTTTAGCTGTGGCAAATTGAAAGGCCACCCAATAAGGCACATTGGTGGCCCAAATGGCAACTTTTTCGTTGCGCTTTACCCCAAGCGCCATGAGTCCTTTGGCAATCTCATCGACAGTTGCACTAAATTCGCTCCATGTTTGGCGATAGTCTCTGTCCACATAGATGACCGCGTCCGAGTCAGGAAAGCGGCGCACCGTATCATCTAGAAGCTGCCCCAAAGTAAACTCACGCAGCTCAAAAAGCTTTTGTCTTTCTGCTACTTTATTTTGCATATATATCACGTACTACCGATTAAGGGTGATAGACTACGGCTAAAATTTCCACCGGTTTGTCCCCATGGGCACCTACATAGTGGGGCACCGTGGAGTTGTAGTAAATACTTTGGCCTTCTTTTAAGATGTGGGTATCATTGCCATAAATAACTAAAAGTTCGCCCTTAAGTACAAACATAAATTCTTCGCCCTGATGGGAAGATTTTTTCTGCACGCCGCTGATGTTGGGGGCAATGGTAATGCGAAATGGATCCATGTTGCGATCGCACTTGCCTTGACCAAGGGAAGCATAGGTATAGCTAACGTTGCTGGTACGACATTTTTCCACTGCTAGGTCAAGATCTTCGGATTCTGTGGTAATGATAACCGGGTCATTTACTTGTACATCGTCCATAAAAGTGCCAAGGCGAACCGAAAGCGCTCGAGCAATTTTTTGCATAGGCCCAAGGCTAGGATAAACAGTTCCTTCTTCAAGACCTGTAATGAATTCAGTGGTTAATGCTGTGTCAGAAGCGAGTTGTTCAACGCTGATTTCGCGCGACTCGCGATAGCGTTTAACTCTTGTCCCTATTTTATGCTGAGCGCTCATGCTTTCTCCTTTTTCATACTAGTGTTACTGTATGGCCTACATACCAAGTCTTGGGGCTTTACGCAAGTTATGGGGTGTAGCGCGTTTTGTTTAAGGTAATTAGCTAATTTATAAGAATAAAAAAATAATGCCAAGCGTTCTTTTTACTGCTATATTATTTTTATGAAACAGCAAGCAAAGCAACAAAACACGCAGAAGCGTTGGCATATTTTGGTGAGTGGGCAAGTGCAAGGGGTGGGCTTTCGCCCTTTTGTCTATCGCCTTGCGCATGAGCGTGCTTTGACGGGTTTTGTGAGTAATACGAGCGAAGGCGTTCCCATCGAAGTGCAAGGTAATCTCGCGAATTTGGAAAGCTTTGTACAAGCATTACAATACGAACTCCCGCCCTTGGCCAAGCTAACGTCTTGTATTGTTACAAAGCTTGCCCCAATAGCTGATGAGGCGGACTTTCGAATTTTGCTCAGTACGGACCCCAGTACTCACGGCCATAAAGTGCTAATCAGTCCGGACACGAGCCTGTGTGCAGATTGTGAGGCAGAGATGCTTGATGCGTCAAATCATCGGCATCTATATGCTTTTACCAATTGTACCAATTGCGGCCCGCGCTATACCATTACGCACAGCATTCCTTATGATCGTAAAAGTACCTCCATGGCCTGCTTTGCGCTATGTGCTACCTGCCAAGAAGAATATGATAATCCCCTCGATCGTCGCTTTCATGCCCAGCCCAACGCATGCCCCGAGTGTGGGCCGAGTTTGCATTTTGTAGAAAATGCCCAGCAGGCATTGAACGAAAACGCATTGCGAAAGGCAAGCTCAAATACAAATAATGCCTCAAATGATATGGCGCTCAATCAGGCTGCTAAAGCTTTGCTGGATGGTAAAATTGTTGCAATTAAGGGGCTTGGTGGTTTTCATCTTGCATGTACAGCCTTAGATGCAGACCGCATTGCGCAATTGCGTTTGCGTAAAAATCGTCCGCACAAGCCCTTTGCCATCATGCTTAAGGATGTGCATACAGCTAAGCTTTTTGCATATATTTCGCCAAAGGAAGAGAGCTTGCTCACCGGTGTTGAAAAGCCCATTGTCCTTTGCAAGCGCAAAGCTGGCCTTGCTCAAAATCTTGCACCTGATTCAGAAAGTATAGGCATCATGCTTGCGTATACGCCACTGCACAGAGCGCTTTTTGCGCATCTCGATGCTTTAACGGATGGATTGCCCATGCCCTTGGTTATGACGTCCGGCAATGCCGGAGGCGAGCCCATTTGCCTTGGCAATAGGGAAGCGCTGACCCGCCTTGAGCCGCTGGCAGACGTTTTTTTGTTACATAATCGTGATATCTTGGTGCGTACCGACGATTCAGTATGCGCCGTGCATACAGTGAATGATGAGCAGGAACCGGAACAAACCGTTTTTTATCGGCGCGCGCGCGGTTATGTGCCTCGCCCTGTGCATGTGCCCTCATGGTCAGCCGATGGTGTTGTGCTTGGCGTTGGGGCAGAGCTTAAAAGTACTTTATGCCTTACGCGCGGGCAGGATGCTTTTGTCAGTCAACACATAGGCAATTTGCAAAATATTGAAAATTTGCAGTTTTTCCAAGAGGTTTTAGCGCATATGCAAATGCTTTTGCAGGTAAAGCCGGATGTTATTGTGCATGATACTCACCCTGATTTTCTTTCTACGCAGCTTGCTAAAGAATATGCGCAGGAGCTAAATATTCCTTGCTATGCCTTGCAACATCATTTTGCCCACGCCTATGCCGTATTGGCAGAGCATGACCACGCTGCCCCTTGCCTTGCTTTAAGCCTTGATGGTACGGGCCTTGGGGATGATGGCACTATCTGGGGCGGCGAACTCTTATATCTTAATCCACAACAGAACGAGCACAAGCGCATTGGGCGCCTTGCTCCTTTTGCATTGCCGGGGGGTGAAAAAGCCATACAAGAGCCATGGCGCATTGCTATGGCTTTGGCGCAAGGCACAGAATTTGAGGACGTGCTCTGCGCGCAATTTGCACAATCTTCTATAGTTCTAGAAATGATAAATAAAAAAATCAATTGTCCTGCAACCTCATCGGCGGGCAGGCTCTTTGATGCCGTTTCTGCCGGTCTTGGGCTGTGCCATACCATAAGCTATGAGGGGCAAGCGGCCATACGCCTTGAATCTGCACAAAAAAATGTACATCATTGTGAGAATATCCTGCAATTTGACCCCATAAAAAAAGCAGATTTATGGGAAATTTCCAGCCAAGATTTATTTGTGCATAGCCTTATGGTGGCAAGGCAAAAAACCATGCCCGAGGCGGCCTTTGCCTTTCACGAAGCTTTAAGCTCCTCCTTGGTGCAAATGGTAGTAAAAGCCAGCGAAGAATATGACATAAAGCATATAGCTCTTTCCGGCGGAGTCATGCAAAATGCCAGCCTGCATGCCATGCTTTGGCAAAAGCTTCGAGCCGTGGGCTTTACAATGCTAACGCATAAGGCTGTGCCTCCCGGCGATGGCGGCTTAAGCCTTGGACAGGCATACTTTGGTAAGATGTGTGTAAAGAATTGAAGTGTAAAGTTTTTTTGTGGACTTTTATAAAATTTAGTTGTAATTCTTTTGGCAAGATATTTTAATTAAACTTATTATGGTGGAATATGAAAAAAGCTCTTATTACAGGCATAACCGGTCAAGATGGTGCATATTTGGCACGCTTTTTATTGGAAAAAGGCTATGAAGTGCATGGCATAAAGAGACGATCTTCGCTCTTTAATACCCAGCGTGTTGACGATATATATCAAGGTGTTCACAGTGAAAAACGACACTTTTTTTTGCACTACGGCGACTTAACGGACAGTGCCAATTTGGTGCGTTTGGTGCAAAAAATTCAGCCCGACGAAATTTATAATCTTGGCGCGCAAAGCCATGTGCAAGTGTCTTTTGATGCGCCGGAATATACCGCAGATGTTGTTGGTATTGGCACCTTACGCGTGCTTGAGGCTGTGCGCTTGCTTGGGCTTGAAAAGAAAACCCGCATTTACCAAGCTTCCACCTCCGAGCTTTTTGGACTAGTGCAAGAAGTTCCGCAAAAGGAAACGACGCCTTTTTATCCCCGCTCTCCCTATGCGGTGGCCAAGCTTTATGGTTACTGGATTACGGTAAACTACCGTGAAGCTTACGATATGTATGCTTGTAACGGGATTTTGTTTAATCATGAATCCCCCATGCGCGGCGAAACATTTGTCACCCGCAAAATCACGCGCGCCTTGCCCCGTATTATTTTGGGCATGGAGCAATGCCTTTATATGGGTAATATTAATGCCTTACGTGACTGGGGCCATGCTAAGGATTATGTACG
>CAYJHU010000161.1:0-5766 GCA_964369655.1 uncultured Desulfovibrionaceae bacterium
AATGTCTTGAAAGCACCTATGCATTGATTGAAACACAATCTATAGTCTTCCAAACTAAAAGGAGAGTGCTATGTATTGTAATCAATGTGAACAGACAGCTAAGGAAATTGCTTGTGAAAAGGCAGGTGTGTGCGGAAAAACAGCGAGTGTAGCTAAACTGCAAGATGAACTCATCTACTCCTTGCGGCTTTTGTCGCAAACAAGTTTGAAAGCTGATGACAATGGCATGAATGACCAGCAAGTGGATGCATTCATAGCAAAATCACTTTTTAGGACTCTCACCAATGTGAATTTTGATGAAGATGACCTAAGAAACTGCATTTATGAATGCATTCGATGTAGAAAGAAGCTTGCAGAAAAGCTTGGATGTACACCACAATTTGGCGTAGAAGCAGATGATAAAGCCTATGCTGACATTCAAAAAGATGCGTGGTCTGTCAATACTATGTCCGACGATGTTAATATAAATTCTCTTATGCAAATAGTGCTTTATGGTAGTAAGGGCGTTGCGGCTTATGCTGATCATGCCGCCATTTTAGGCCAAAGTGATCCCAGCGTATATAATTTCATCAAAAAGGCCCTGTCTGCTGGAATGCCTAATAACGAAGGGCATGTGGAAGAGCTTTCTTTGCAAGATTGGTTAGACCTTGTTATGGCATGCGGACATGCCAATTTGCGAGCTATGGAGCTTTTGGAGACGGGAAATACAGAGAACTTTGGCCATCCCGAACCCACACAAGTGCCCATTGGACAGCGTAAGGGAAAGGCCATTGTTATTTCCGGTCACGACTTGCTTGATTTATACAATCTCTTACAACAGACCGAAGGAACAGGCATAAATATCTATACGCATGGTGAAATGATTCCTGCCCACGGCTATCCAAAGCTTAAATCTTTTAGCCATCTTGCCGGACACTTTGGCACAGCGTGGCAAAATCAAAAAAAAGAAATGGCAGATTTTCCGGGAGCAGTGCTTTTTACCACTAACTGTATTCAAAACCCCGGCTCACACGGAGATAAAATATTCACAACGGGTGCTGTGGGCTTTCCAAATGTTGTTCACTGTCCCCAAGGTGATTTTTCAAAAGTTATTGAAAAAGCTCTGAGCATGGAAGGATTTGCAGAAGATATTGACAAAGGGCACGTAACAGTGGGTTTTGGGCGCAAAACTTTACTTGATGCGGCTCCTGCAGTGCTAGAGGCTGTAAAAAATGGAGATTTAAAGCATATCTTCCTTGTGGGTGGCTGCGATGGGGCAAAGCCAGGACGCAATTACTACACTGATTTTGTGGAAAAAACTCCCCAAAACACACTTATTTTAACTTTAGCCTGTGGTAAATTTAGATTCTTTAATAAAAATCTGGGTAGCCTTGGACCTTTTCCGCGCTTGCTAGACGTTGGGCAATGTAATGACGCTTACGCTGCCGTACAAGTGGCTCTTGCTCTTGCAAATGCCTTGCAATGTGATGTTAATGATTTGCCCTTATCAATAGTCTTGTCATGGTATGAGCAAAAGGCAGTATCTGTCTTGCTTACCTTATTGGCGCTTGGAGTAAAAAACATTCGTCTTGGACCCACATTACCTGCTTTTGTTTCGCCAGATGTATTGAAAGTGCTTGTGGATACATGGAATATTCAACCCATAAGCACGGCTGAGGCAGATCTTGAAAGTATTTTAGGCACTTCAAATTAGTTTAATATGTAACAAGGGGAGGGGCACACCTTAAAAGTTCCTCTCCTAAAAAATCATGTAATATATCGGCTATACTGCAGGTGATAAGTGCAAATACTGCGGCGCAAGACTTTGGAGCCAATCCATATCGTGGCTGGCCACAATGACGGTAGTTCCATTTTTTGCCACGTTTTGCACGGCGGTGTGGATGGCAGCGGCGCTTTTGCCGTCCACATGTGCGGTGGGTTCATCTAGAAGCAATGCAAGGGGGTTAAGCACAAGGCGCGCGGCCAGTGCGACTCTTTGTTTTTCCCCGCCGGACAGTTGATACCAAGGGCGGGAAAGCACAGCTTCCGGCTCAAAACCCACGGCGCTGAGGGCTTCCTTGCCTTTATGATGCATGGCTTCAGTGCTCATGGCGCTACGACGCAGGCGCAATCCATAGCATACATTGTCGAGCACAGATTGCTTAAATATATATGGCTCTTGCAATAATAAAGTCGCTTCAAGGCGCGGTGCTATGCCCTTACTTCCAAAAAATTGTATGCTCCCTTGTGTGGGCTTTTCTAAAAAGGCTAAGAGACGCAAGAGGGTGCTTTTTCCTGCGCCATTGGCACCGGTCAGCGCCAGCACTTGGCCTTGGTGGATGCTAAGGCTTGGCGAGTTCGCCATACAAAGAGCTTGATGCTCGCCATAAAAATGAGCTAAATTTTCAATTTTATATAGTACACTCATGCTTTTTTCCTTCGGCGCAAAAAGGCAAGACTGGCATTGAGCACAAAGGCAAAAAATAAGAGTACAAGTCCTAGGGCAATGCCTTGAGAAAATTCACCTTTGTTGGTTTCAAGGGTGATGGCGGTGGTGATGGTGCGTGTATGCCAGCGGATATTTCCGCCAAGCATCATGGCAATGCCGACCTCAGTCACTACACGCCCAAATGCCGTTACCAGCACAAGGCTTATGGCAAAACGCAATTCTTTTAGGGTGCCTAGGGCAAGTTGCCAAGCATTGGCGCCGAGGGTGAGTAGCGTTTGGCGACAGCGCGGGTCGTGATTTTCCACAGCTTGCGCCGTCAGTGAAATGACAATGGGCAAGGCCAGCACGGCTTGCCCCAGCGCCATGCCCTCAAGGGTGAACAAAAGCCCATAATCGCCCAGCGGGCCTTTGCGCATGATGAATGCATACACCAACAGGCCAATTAAAACTGTGGGAAATGCCAATAAAGTATCGGATATTAAGCGTAAAAAACGGCGTCCCCAAAAATCTCCATAGCCAAGCACTACGCCCAGCGGCAAGCCAAGGACGATGGCCAAAAGCATGGCATAGCTTGTGGAGATGAGGCTAGCTTGCATGGCGGCATAGACATCGGCATTGCCACTCCATAAAAGCTCTAGGGCCTGAGCAAAGCCGTTTAGAAAAAAATCCATATTATTTTACGCCTGCATTGGGGAAAAAAAGCTGTTTGTTATTGATGTGATAGGCGGCAATGCGCTCTTGTGCCTTGGGGGAAGTTATCCAAGTGATAAATTGCTGTGCAAGTTCCTTTTTTATGCTGGAGCATTTTTGCGAATTAAGCTCAAGCACGCTGTATTGATTAAATAAATTTTCATCGTCTTGAACTAGAATCTGCAAAGGACTTTGGGGATTCTTACTCTTAAACTGTAACCAAGTGCCGCTGTCACTGAGGGTGTACGCTTCTTTTTCTGATGCTATATTAAGGGTATGCATCATGCCTTGCCCTGCAGAAAAATACCATTTTTCGCGCTGTGGTATGTTAAGTTTGGCGCTACGCCAGAGCTTTTCTTCTGTTTTATGCGTTCCTGAATCATCCCCGCGGCTTACAAATAATGCTTGGTTACGTGCAATATTTTGTAAGGCAAAAATTGCATCCTGACCTAGCACCTTTGCCGTATCGGCTTTTGGCCCAACAATGAGGAAAGTATTGTACATAATTGGATAGCGCTGTAGGGCGTAACCACCGCTGATAAAATCCTTTTCGGCCTCGGGTGCATGCACGAGCACAACGTCCACATCGCAATTACGGGCATGCGCAAGTGCTTTGCCTGTGCCAACGGAAACCCATTTCATGGTGATGCCGGTGTCCTTGGTAAATGCAGGAATAAGAAAGTCAAGTAAGCCGGAATCTTGCACACTGGTGGTGGTCGCCATAAGCAGATTTTTTGCTTGTGCTGGTAAGCTTTTCCCAAAAAAGAGCATAAAGCCGAGTATGAAGCTTAAGGCAAAAAGAAAAACTTTTTTTGGTGAATTATTTATGTGCATTGAAGTATTATACCTTACAAAATGTGTCAGAGTTCTATACGTTGCAATGGCAAAATTCGTCAAGGAAAAGAATGCAAGCGTAAGTTAAAGCCAATGCCCCCATCGTAGGTAGATTTTTGTACAGAGGGCAAAAAGTGAGGGCGGCAAAAAGGACAAGGGTAAAAAAAGTTTTTGTTTGCTGGTCATGTGTGCAAAGATTTTTTGCGAGAACAAGCGTGCGCGTGCTTTTTTGCCATAGCCTTCCCTCCAAAGGTTGAGCACTTCCTGAAAAAGTGCACGATCATAAAGGGCGGCAATGGCGTCAGGATGTTCTTTTTTTATCTGCGGATAGAGCACTTGCAACTTGTCCGCCATATAACGCGTTTCTACATGCCAGCGCTCAAATTGCGTAAAGCTTATGCAACCGCTGTGCACACGCCGATAGGTCAAAAGTTCTGGTAAATAATCGCAGTGCCCGTGATAGGCCACGCGATAAAAAATTTCCGCCTCTTCGCATAATGAAAGATTTTGGTCAAAATAACAGATGATGTTATCGTCTAATCGCGGTAAAGAATCTTTATTATCAATGTTTTGTAGTGCAGACATGCGTAACATAGCAGAGGAAAGAGCAATCCACTGCCTACGCACAAGTGATCCAAAGACTGCGCCGCGCTCAGGCTGTGAAGTGGCAAAAAATCTTTGCATGCGTGAGGTTTTGCTAAAATTTTGTGTATCGGTACACAGTAAATCAACATTCAGATGCGCTTGCATATACGCAACTTGTAGCGCAAGTTTTTGCGGTTCCCACAAGTCATCACAGTCCAAAAATGCTAAAAATTGTCCACGCGCAAGGGCAATGGCTCGATTGCGTGCTTCGCCAAGGCTAGTGCGCTCTTGGTAAAGTGTGCATTGCAATCGAGAATCTTTGCGAGAATAGCTTTGAGCAATACTAAAACTGGCATCGCTGGAGCCATTGTCAAAAAATATAATTTCAAAATTATCAAATGTTTGCTTAAGGACAGAGAGTAGGGATGCTTCTAACGTTTGTGCTGAGTTGTAGCAATTCATAATGACGCTAACCACGGGCGGTGAAGCGTTCAGAGAATCTTGGGCATGCATGAATTATACTTGCAGGGAAATGCCTCGTGACCATGCAGTCACAGGGGCAAGGGCGGTGGCGCGGGCGGCCATTTGTGCTTGAGTCTTATAGGCTGAGGCCACTTGTTCCGGCTTAATACTGCTGGTCAGGGCGCTGGTCGAATAGGCGTTTTTAGTGGCATTTAAGCTTTGCACATCGGTGGTAGTGGGGGTGAAATTTCTGTTTTGTATTTTTACATATGCATCTTGGGGGATGATATTTTGTGCATAAACAGCGGCAACGCTTGCCATGTCAGCCTGATTTCCTTGGGGAAAACGGCGCATAGCTTCATTGCTTGGGGTAGTGCGTTCAGCACTGATGGCATTGGCGCTGGTATCATAGCCTTGACCGTGCTGGTCGTATTCTGCATGGCGACCGGTTTGGCTATGGGCGTGTACAGCCGCTTCGCGCGAGGAAAGCTGTAAGGCCTTGGTTTGTGCTTCGGGACTTAAGGTGAGGGTGTCTTGCAATTCGTCAGCAAAGCTAGAACTTTGCGCACCATTGCGCCCTTGGGAGTTTCTATTTTCTTGCTGGAAAGTAGAAAGCCCAAAATCTATGTCGGCTATGCCATAGGAGCTATCAAGAGCATTAGAAATTGCATCCATAGATTATATATAAACCGCATTGTATGCTTTGTCTAGGGCAAGAGTATATAAAAAAGAATATGCGTATCAAAACATCATGGTGCTCTCATTGG
>CAYJHU010000162.1:0-5744 GCA_964369655.1 uncultured Desulfovibrionaceae bacterium
AAAAAGATGCCGTACTCTGTCTTTTTTTACGCCAATGTGCAAGCTTTTTGTAGGGAGTGGATTTTGCTTGATTTTTTCTGGGGGAAAACTTTTTTGAAAAAAAGTTTCCCCCAGACCCCCATCAAAAAACTTTCGCGCGAATTTTCCTTACGGAAAATTCTGATGCCTTTCTGTTTAATTTTTTCTAAAATAACTATCTATTTCATCAAAAAAATTTCCGCCATTTTCAACTTGTTGAAAGTGGCGTATAAGGGTTTCCAAAGGGGATTATCCCCTTTGGCGGTGGGTTTGGGAGGCAGCGCCTCCCAAATAAAAATTCTATGTAAAATATTTTTCTTTGCTCTTCTGCCTCGTAGTATATAAGACAATGTTATTTAATTATTTTATTTATATAGTTTTTTAATTCTCTTCCCACATCAGGGCTAAGTGTACTTTCGGGGGCATTTTCAAGGCGTTTTTTCCACTCTCTATTAGCTCGTTGCAATACATATTCAAAACTTTGATTGCTATCAGTTATATTCCAATCAGTTACAGAGCAATACCAGTCAGCATCATAATTTAAGAGAGTATCTTCTGTGGTCAAGAAGGCTCCGCCACTGCCCACTTCATAGATGACATCAAGACTTGCGGCATCATCTGTCACTTCAATGCCTTTTTTAAGGTGAAGTAAGCGGCTTGCAATTTCTTCATCAATAATTGTTTTTTCATATGAAGTAGTTATCAAACTGTCCGTGGTGCCTATTTCAGAAAGCATATAATCAGCACCGCCTAAAATATTAGCAAGCGTGCCCTCATAAGACTCTATACCGCATTGAATATCTAAAGTTTTTGATTCAGTTCCAAAGGTTACACAACGAGTGGGAATATTATAAAATTTCCCCAGTTCAATGGTTCCGGTTTCTATCAACATACGACTTGGCGAGCCACAATTATAGCGCGCCCCGCGCATATTACCGGGCATACCACCTGTCCCATAAAGCACAGGATTTCCGGGATTTACAAGTTGAGTCAACACAATACCTGCCAACAATTCTGCATTTTGCATTACAAGCGTTCCAAAAATTCGTGCAGGCGCCGTGATTCCCGTAGTTAAACCTGTCCCTACCGAAACAACTTGCCCGCGTAAAGCGCATGCAATTAAGCAATCACAAACCGTTTCTTCCCACGAAAGAGGGCTTAGAGATGGGGCTGAGGCCATGGACATGTGGGCATTGCCTGCAAAAGAACCAAGGCCCCCCAAAGCAATTTCTGCCATATCCAAAACATGATTAGTTTTTTCAAAATCTAACACCTTGGAACAAAAAGGCTTTGACGAGTGCTTTAGTACTTCATATTGCACATAAAGATGCCGATTTTCCATAGGAATATCATTTGCTTCGGTAAGCGTATTTGAGGTAATATTTATTATTTCACTGCTATGATAAATTTTTGTGAAATTACTTATATCTTCAAGACTTCCAGGTCTTATTCCTTTTTCAAGGCAGGAAACATTTACTGGTCCAAGTGGCCCCGGCACCCCATGATCTTTCCCAGTCCCAATTTCTAGATCATACTTACTCTCACGCCCTTTTAGCACAAAAGAAGACGGACAAGATTTTAAGGCATTTTCTACTTCTGCTTGCGTAAAAAACACTTGATTGCCTTCTATCCGAAAACCATTTTTCTTAAAATATTCTAGCGCTCTTCCTGTAAAGCTTATGCCATTTTTTGCCATAACTTCTAAACCAAAAGCGTGCAATCTTTCCAAATCATTTTTTGAAAACAAACTCAGTTTTAAGCCTCTATACATAAACAACTCCTCAAACTCTCATAAGTTTGTATTTTCTAAAAATTATAATTCGCGCTCTAGCTTATTCACAATGCAATAAAGCAATTCTTAAATATAGAACGCCACCATTTATAACTTTTTTTTGAATAACACGCAAACTTTTAAAATAACTTCCATCATGGGAAAGATTCACGGCATTCTAATTTGAAATATTTTTTGTTTGCGAAGCAAATAAAAAATACGTGTGAAAAGTTTTTGAGGATGGGGATCTGGGGGAGGGAGCTTTTTTCAAAAAGTTCCCTCCCCCAGGATCTTCTATTAAATTAGAGTGCCGTGAGAGAAGATTATGGACTTCATGGCTTGGATACTATAAATTGACATTAAGAAATTTTGATAGATAAGATATTGCTTACACACAACATATAGTCATATTTATTTTATGGATAAGCCTAAGTTATGAATGATAAAACAACGATTATTCCTAATGTCATGGAACGCTTAGCTAAGTTAGAAAAAGGCCAATGCCTTGATATGCGCACTTTTAAACGCAATCGTTCAGTGGCTATTGTCTGCACTGGAGATGATAGTTTTGATGTAATAGAGCGCGGTTTTCATGAGGAATCATGGGAAGGGCTAACGGCGGAAAAAATTAAAAAATTACTAAAAACTCTGTTAAAACGAGAATTTCCGCGCAGCAATAAAATCCGCCTCTATGTACTGGACTCTTTTGAAGGGGCAGATGTAAATCGCATGGGACACGGCTCTGGGCGCTTTGGTGGATAAGTATTTAGCTTAAAAAAAGCCCAAGACTACCTAGGTAATCTCGGGCAAAATTCAAACAGATAACCTTATTTTATCAGCCTAGCGAACCATATTTTGTAAACGTGCCACACGCTCCTCAATGGGAGGGTGCGTACTAAATAAATTGCTCATTCCTCCACCAAAAAGCGGTGAAACAATAAACATTTGCTCTGTACTGGCATTAC
Organism: uncultured Desulfovibrionaceae bacterium; assembly: GCA_964369655.1. GTDB lineage: Bacteria > Desulfobacterota > Desulfovibrionia > Desulfovibrionales > Desulfovibrionaceae > CAYJAD01. The sequence goes on from CAYJHU010000162.1 coordinate 2,755, forward strand.
CTTTTTGCATAGGTATTTGCTGATTGTAATTTTGCAATTTATGAAGCGCTCCGGCTAAAGCTAAAGGATTACCACATATACGAGCGCCTGTATCGTCGGCTAGGTATTCTCGTGAGCGAGATATAGCCATTTGAATAAGCATGGCCGCAATGGGCGCCAATATGGCAAGTAAAAGCCCACCTAACATGCCGCCACCGCCGCCTTCTTCATTATTACTGCGCCCCACACCAAATATAGCGGCAAACTGCATCATATTTGCTATGGACACAATGGCAGAGCCCAGCACGCCGGCCACCGTTTGAATAAGAATGTCCCTGTTGGCAATGTGGCCAATTTCATGAGCAATAACGCCGCGTAGCTCTTCTTGATTCAAAAGACGCATAAGTCCGTCGGTAACAGCCACTACGCCATGCTCAGGATCGCGCCCTGTGGCAAAGGCATTGGGGGCTTGTTCCGGAATAATGCAAATGCGAGGCTTGGGAATGCCGGCGCGCATTGCAAGTTCTTCTACCATGCTATGTAATGCAGGAGCATCACCACGTGAAAGCTCTTGAGCGCCGTACATTTTAAGAACTATTTTATCAGAATACCAGTATGATCCTACATTCATGAGCAGGGCAAGGCCAAAGGCAATAAGAATACCGGCCCTACCGCCAAGGGCACCACCAAGTACAATGATCAGGCCGGAAAGTAAGGCCAAAAGTAAAAAGGTTTTTATTTGACTGGTCATATGATCTCCTATTTTTAATTGTCGTGCAAAAATTTTGAGAGGCTTGGTTAACTAGCCAAGTGTATCTCACATTTTTCGGCATACATCTTAAAAAATAATCACATATTTTCTCTTGGCAATTGTTTTCAGTGATAAATGCCTTGCAATTTTTATCATACAATTTAAGTCTGATTTTGCCTTCAACCTAAAAATGTCGCAAAAGTCCCCTTAAAAAAATAATGCATTAGTCTTTCCTAGAAAGTATAACGTAAGCCCACGCTAAATTCGTGTATGGTTCCTGCATTTTTTACATCAGAAATCTCAAAAGAAAAAGCATCTACAGTATTAGACAATTCATAATCAAAGTTCCCAAAGGAAATAAACTTATATCCAAAATCTAAACTCACACTTGGGGTAATTTCCACCTCTACCCCAGCCCCCACTTGCCAGCCCATAGACAGCAAGGAAAAATCATAGGATACAGGTATGGCTGAATCAGACATCATACCACCGGAAGAATCAAGAATTTCCAGTTCCAACTGTGCATCCATAAATACTGCCCCTATACCAGCAGTAATATAGGGGGTAAAGCGACTACTATTGTGAAAATCATAAGCGGCATTGAGCATAAGCGTTTGCACATGCACGCTAGGTTCATAAGAAACATTCATCTCTTGGAAATCATAAGTCTTACGACCACGCCATTCAGAGCGCATAGCGTACTCCAACTCAAGACGTACAGGAATATCAAATCGAGGGAAAAAGTCATAACCCAATGCCAAGGCAACCCCCGTGTTCATATTAGTCCAAGCACCAGAAGCAACAAACTCATCACTGTCTATTTGGGCAGAGGTCTCGGACCAATGGGTTTGCGCGCCACCCAATGCCTTGGCACTTACGTAAAGCCCTACAGAGGGTTCTTCAGTTTTACTTTGTGCAACCTGTGCTACAGCTTCGCTATTATTTGATTTAACTTCCTCGGCTCCGCCAAAGGTATAACGAAAGCCTAAGCTTACTTCATGCGCCACATTTATACCTGCGACCTTCAAAGACACGTCAGTATCATTCGCTGCATCAAAAATTGAAAGGATTTTATAATCCATATTGCCTAAAGATAAAAATCTATAGCCCAAGTCAAGGCTTGCATGAGGACTTAAAGCCACAGACACACCACCGCCTATTTGCCAAGCAAAATTTGTTGTAAACTTAGACAAGCCCACACCAACATCTATAGATTGCCCAATGGCCGCAACTTCTTCATCTGCACTAATAGAAAAAGAACTATCTATAAAGGCCAAACCAGCACCTGCAGTTATGTAGGGTGTAAAACGCGTACTATTATGAAAATCATAATATATATTCAGCATTAAGGTTTGTACATTTATAGCAGAGTTCATATCTAAAGCCCCATCTAGCTCATCCCCCCCTAAAGAAGATAAATCAAAAGGACCTTGCCCATGCGCTGTTGTGCGCAAGGCATACTCCACATCCATTCGGATGGGCACATTTAATCGAGGATAAAAATCATAACCAACAGCAAAGGCTGCACCAAAGCTAGTATCAGAAAAAAAAGACGGCGAAGTAATATCTCCTGATGTTCCTGAAAATTGCAACTTCAGAGAAGGATCAACCCAATTTTGTTGTTGCGAAACAAACACTTTGCCACTCACATAAAAACCTTCCAACAGGCTTTGCGCCATGGATTTAGAAGTTGCAAGACCTGCCACAAAAGTGAACTGAACCAAAAAACATAAGCACAAGACTTTTTTCATCCACATATTATCCCCTTAATCATTATAAAACATCTATTATAATTTTGTAAATTCAAAGTAAAAAAGCATGACTGTTTCAATACATATGCGCGTACACCATAATAATTCCACATGAAAATACTATGCGATATTCTGAAAAACGTCGCAGACAGCAGTCTTTTTAAAAGATTGTGCGCTGTAAAAAGCATTACGCACAAATTTACCCCAGCAAACTCAAACGACATATGCCAGCCTCATTTCTTTTATAATGCTAGCTCGTCTTTTCTGTAGACAAAAATTATACATAAAAAATATAGGTACTGTCCTATTGCGTGTGTTTATTACCCTGCTCTCTTCAAACAAGGAAATAATACTTATCGCCGTTGCTCCACTAAGCGTAAGTGGTGGCATAGTTCATCTACTTAATCAATATTTTTTTCATTTCCTTTTTGAAACGTGCGGCTGCATGAAGTAAAATACGCATGAGAGTTCGCAATGAAATCAGGCATGCCCAATTCTCCATCCATAAA
>CAYJHU010000163.1:0-5727 GCA_964369655.1 uncultured Desulfovibrionaceae bacterium
TCTGGGGGAGGGAACTTTTTTCAAAAAGTTCCCTCCCCCAGAAAAAAGAGTTACTAAAAATTACGCCATATCTTGAGTCAAGACCATATTTCTTGCAGCTAGTGCTTCATCAAGACGACGCACAGGCGTTGTGGTTGGGCATTGCTTTAAGGCTTCGGGATCGCTTAGGCCAAGCTTAACAACTTTTTCGAGTACAGCGGCAAACTCATCAAGAGTTTCCTTGCTTTCGGTTTCGGTGGGCTCAACCATGAGGCATTCCGGCACAATAAGTGGGAAGTAAATGGTTGGAGCGTGATAACCGTTATCGAGCAAGCCTTTGGCAATATCAAGAGCACGTGTTCCTTCCGGAGCTGAGGCCACAAATTCGTGACCGCAGATGCGTGGATAAGGAATGGTCAAGAAACCTTCAACGAGCTTTTTCAGATAGTTGGCATTAAGCACGGCATATTCTGAAGCGCGAGTAAGCCCAGGTGCACCAAGGCGCAAAACGTAGGCATAGGCGCGCAAGAAAATGCTGAATGAACCGTAGAAAGGCGCAATGTAGCCGATAGATTTTGGATAATCGTAGTTTAAGCAGAAAGTACCATCATCCTTTTTCTCCACGCGCGATACTGGCATGTAAGGCGTAAGACGAGCTGAAACGCCCACAGGGCCAGAGCCGGGGCCGCCGCCGCCATGAGGAGTACCAAGGGTTTTGTGTACATTCCAGTGAACCACGTCAAAACCAACATCACCTACGCGCATTTTGCCCATGATGGCGTTCATGTTAGCACCATCATAGTAAAGCAAAGCATCAACAGAGCGGATTTTTTCAACAATATGCGCCAAGTGATTTTCGAACAAGCCCAAAGTATTGGGGCAAGTCATCATGATGCCTGCCACTTCATCGTCAATGGCTGCATCAAGAGCCACAGGATCAATGATACCGTCTTTGGATTCGATGTTTACAACTTCATAGCCACCAAGTACGGCGGAGGCAGGGTTAGTGCCATGGGCAGAGTCGGGGCAAATAATCTTGGTTTTTTTGTTACCCTTGTCACGATGATAGGCGGCAATAAGCTGCACGCCGGTGAATTCACCATGAGCACCGGCCATGGGCTGCATGGTGTAGCTATCCATGCCGGTTATTTCGCACATTAATTTTTCAAAATGCCAAATGCATTCAAGGGCGCCTTGTGTGTAGGCCTCACCACCGGGAAGTTGAGCAAGGGCGGGATGCACATTGGCAAAGCCTGGGTTAGCGGCAACGGCTTCGGTAAATTTGGGATTGTACTTCATGGTGCACGAGCCCAAGGGATAGAAGTTGCCATCAACACTCATATTGCGCTTAGAGAGCAAGGTAAAGTGACGAACCACGTCAAGCTCTGAAAGTTCTGGCATTTCTAAGGGTTTTTGACGCAAAAGTTCCGCGGGAAGCATGTCTTTAGCCGTCTTACTAGGCGCATGAGGAATAACCGCTGTGCGACCTTTTACGGATTTTTCAAAAAGTGTTTTCATGCGAGAACTCCTTTTACTGCGCTTATGAGGGCGTCCACTTGTTCTTTTGTTGTTTTTTCGGTGCAGGCCACCAAGAGGACATTGTCCATATCTTTATAATAAGCATCCACAGGAAAGCCAATGGCAAAGCCATGTTCGAGCATTTTTCCGGCCAATTCCTTGGCGGAGCAAGGCAGAACGAGAGCAAATTCATTGCCATAAGGGGCTTCGTTTAAGAGGCGCACACCACTGATGCTTGTCCATTGTTCGGCGGCGTAACGTGCATTTTCCATGCTGAGTAAAGCCACACGGCTCAGTCCCTCGGTGCCAAGCAAGGAGAGGTAAACAATGCTACGCAAGGCGCAGAGCGATTGGTTAGAGCAAATGTTGGATGTGGCTTTAGCACGGCGAATATGTTGTTCGCGGGCTTGCAGGGTGAGTACATAGCCTGTTTTTCCGTCAACATCCACGGTGCGTCCGCAGATACGACCGGGGAATTGACGAATATATTCTTTGCGGCAAGTCATAATGCCAAGATATGGCCCACCAAAAGAAAGTGGCATACCAAGAGCTTGACCGTCGGCTACGGCAATATCAGCGCCCATTTCGCCGGCTGTCTTCATAACAGCTTGCATGACGGGATATACTGACAAGACAGAAAGTACCTTTTGACTTTTGGCATGGGCAAAAAGCTCAGAATAATCTTCCACAGAGCCAAAGAAGTTGGGGTTTTGTGTAATAATTGCAGCGCAGCTATTGTCTACGGCATCTTTTAAAGCGGCAAAGTCAGGACGACCGAATTTATGCGGAACGGTAACGATGACGACTTTAAGGTTAATGCAATAATCTTCCACCATACGACGCCAAATGGGGTTTACCCCGCCATCAATGATGATTTTATTGCGCTTGGTTTGGCGTACAGCCATAAGCGCAGCTTCAAAAAGAGCCGAACCGCCATCGTAAACCGAAGCATTGGAGCAATCCATGCCAAAAAGTCTGGTCACAGCTGTTTGATATTCAAAAATAGCCTGTAAAGTGCCTTGTGAATATTCTGGCTGATAAGGGGTGTACGCGGTATAAAACTCTCCGCGTGAAGTCAATGCATCCACAGCCTTGGGGATGGCATGGTCATAAAAGCCAGCACCCAAAAAACTTGTCATGCCATGGGCGTTTTTTGCTGCAAGCTTTTCAAGATGCGCGCATACGTCCATTTCACTCTGAGTTTGAGGAAGGTCAAAAGATTTTGGGCGCATGGATGGTTCAATATCTGCAAACAGATCATCCATGGTCTTCACACCAATACGTGCAAGCATGGCCTGCAATTCTTCGTCAGTATGGGGAATATAGGGCATAAATTCACCTAATGAGTTGTTTTACCAAAACACGAGAGTGCCTTGATAGCTGGTGGATAATAGGACTACTATTATATAAGAGCCTGTGCGCAGTACATTGCACTTTGGCTCAAAAAGGTAAGGTTGCATGACTTTCATCATGAACCTTACCCGAATAATTATAGCTTAAGCGTGCTGACTAAGCTTCAGAGGCACAAAGAGCCTCATAAGCTTCAGCATCCATAAGATTTTCTGGTTTTTCGCTAAGCTTTACGCGAACCATCCAAGCCTTACCATAAGGATCGGCATTAACAACTGCCGGCCCGTCGTGAAGCTCTTCGTTAACGGCAATAACTTCACCGCTTACAGGAGCATAAAGCTCACTGGCGGCTTTAACAGACTCAATGGAACCAAACTCTTCACCGGCGGTAAGGGTGTCACCTTCTGCAGGTTAATCCACATAGGTAATATCGCCAAGGGCTTCTTGAGCAAAGTTGGTAATACCGATTACGGCTTCTTCGCCTTCAATGCGAATCCATTCATGGGTTTTGTCATACAAAAGTTCTTTTGGGTTAGACATGCTACTCTCCTGTTTTATTTAATAAAGGTTAAAATTTAGTACGTGCGGTACCCTTGGTATAAAAGGGCGTTGGAACCACGGTGGCAGGCAAAGAGGTCTTTGCCGTAACCACAGAAAACTCTTCATTTTTGGCGTGCTCTGCATCTACCCACGCAAAGGCTACAACGTAGCCAAGGGAAGGAGCAAAAGAACCGCTGGTTACCACGCCAACCTCTGCGCCACCATTTACAAGAGCAACCTTATCACCGGCGCGAGCAGCTCTGCGACCTTCGATACGCAAACCAAGAAGCACTTGGCGTACATTGTGAATATGCTCATGTCCTACATAAGGGGCGGTGCTGGTAAGCATTTTTTCAAAGCCGGCCTCAATGGGATTATGATCTGTATCAAGCTCATGCCCATAAAGAGGAAGCCCGCACTCTAAACGCAAGGTGTCGCGTGCGCCAAGACCTGCTGGCTTTACACGCTCATCTCGCAAAAGCTTTTCCCAAAGAGCTAGAGCAACACTATTAGGTATATAAAGCTCATAGCCAAGCTCGCCTGTATAGCCACTGCGGCTGATATATATTTTTTCACCGGCAAAAGTATTTTCTTCAAAGGAAAAATAGCCAATGTGTTTGAAGTCTTGCCCAAAACATGCCTCTAAGGCTTCCAAGGACTTTGGCCCTTGCAGGTCAATCTTTCCCATCTCGTCAGAAACGTCTTGCACTGTCACTGAGCTTGGCATGCGCTCTTTAACGGTGGCAAGGTCTATGGCCGTACGTGAACCATTGACCACCAGCATAAAAGAATTTTCTTCCATACGATAAGCGATTAAGTCATCAATGATATTTCCTTGCTCATTGAGCAAAAAGCCATAACGACATTTACCGGGCTTAAGAGTTTCAAAATTTTGCGTCACACATTTAGCAAGTGCTTCGGCAGCGCCCTCCCCACTAATAAGAAATTCGCCCATATGGCAAATATCAAAGAGGGAAGCGTTTGAGCGGGTGTGTTCATGTTCGGCTAAAATACCGGCATATTGGATAGGCATATCCCAACCGGCAAAGTCAGCCATCTTTGCTCCCTGCTCCACGTGCCATGCATGCAATGGTGTTTTGGATAATGTTTCCACGAGAGTTTCCTTTGGTTATTTGTTGTGTAAATTGCACCATTTAGCTACAATCCGTTATTCCAAAAAAGCTAACATAAAGACTGCTATAACACAAGGATTTGAGGGGGCTTTTTTTAAGTATTTTTCGAAGATTTTTTTGGCGAACCCCATGTAATCTGTGGACAAAAGGGAAAAATTTCACATTCTCCACAGAGTGGCTTGCGCGCATCACACACATCACGCCCAAACCACACCATGCGATGGTTCAGCAAGCCCCATTCATTACGCGGAAAAAGCTTCATTAAATCCTGTTCCACCACTATTGGCAAGGTACTTTTGGTAAAACCAAGGCGAAAGGCAATGCGCCCCACATGCGTATCAATGGCTATGCCCTCATTAATACCAAAGGCCGTCCACAAAACCACATTGGCTGTCTTACGCGCAACCCCAGGCAATGTGATAAGCTGCGCAAGAGTCTGCGGAACTTCACCACCATAACACTCCATTACACGCTGTGCGGCCGAAATAATATTCTTAGCCTTATTACGGAAAAAACCTGTCGAACGAATAACTTCCTCAACTTCTGCCAGCGGCGCCTTAGCAAGGCTTGCCGCATCCGGCCAAAAAGAAAAAAGCCTCGGTGTCACAAGGTTTACACGCGCATCTGTACACTGAGCAGAAAGCACCACCGCCACCACCAATTGCCAAGCCGTGTCCGCATGCAGATGCGTCTTAGGCTCAGGGTATTTTTGTGCCAAAGCTTCCTGAACTAACAGCGCCCTTTTTTTAAGTGAAATAGCCATACAATCCCCTATTATACCTTGCCATGCACATATTACATGACATATATTTTTTTCATCAGCCCCCTACTCCACCAAAAAACACGAGGCAAATATGATACTTGTATATGTTACAACAAAAAACTTCGACGAGGCACGCACCATAGCTGAAAAAATAGTAGAACAAAGGCTCGCAGCAGGCGCAAACATCATCCCGTCCATGACCTCCATATACCACTGGAAAGGAAAGATAGAAAGTAGCAATGAATGTGCCTGCATTTTCAAAACTACCCAAAAAAACTTCACCGCCCTAAGCTCCGCCATCAAAGCCCTGCACAGCTACGAAACACCCTGCATAATCGCCCTACCCATAACCGAAGCAGAAAAAGCCTTTGGCGCATGGATACAAGAAGAGTGTAGATAGTTTTTTGTTTTTTCTGGGGGGAAACTTTTTTGAAAAAAAGTTTC
>CAYJHU010000164.1:0-1694 GCA_964369655.1 uncultured Desulfovibrionaceae bacterium
TTCTAAAATTTTACTTGCAAAGTTATATTTGAAAATAATTGTGCAGAGGTCTCCATATACAAAAGAGCCGACTATGCATGCTTAAGGGGAATATATGAACGGATACATTTTATTAACAATAGCTATAATTTCAGAAGTAGCAGCCACCGTGGCACTTAAAGCGACCAAGGGATTTACAGTCTTTTTCCCCTCAATCCTTGTTGTTTGCGGTTATGGTTTAGCATTTTATATGCTGGGGCATGTGGTAAAAACCATCCCAATCGGCATTACATACGCGATATGGTCAGGTTTAGGGATCGTAGGCACCACCATGCTGGCTTTTTTTATCTACGGACAAAAGCTTGATATGGCCGCCACTATAGGGATTGGGCTTATTCTTTTAGGTGTGTTGGTGATACAGGTTTTTTCTGGGAAATAAAAAATTTAGTTGTGTTTGCCCTAGGGAAGGAGTGGGGATTAAAATTTTGTGATTTTACCCTACGGCAAAGCCAATAATTGCCGATATAGATTTGTGTCCCTCGCTTTTTATTTGCAATTTTTGAGGGATTTTGACTGACATTTCTTTATGAATATGCAATGGAGTGCGCTATGCGAAAACTTTTTGGCTCATCAAAAATATTATTATTTTGCTTAATTATGTATATGCTCTTGGTGTTACCTGTATTTGCCGATGGCATGTACAGCCCGCATGTACCAAATTATACCAATCAATATTTAGGTGAATATCCCACAAATTATCCGGGAATGGCTCAAGGTGATATGTATCGTGCTCAGCCCGTGCCCGTACAAACATATCATCCTGCTCAAGTCGCGCAGGCCGCATATGGGCAAGCATATCATCCGCCGCATTCAGCCCAAGGCGGAATGTGTGAATTTTGCGGTATGTATGTTCCACAGCGAGGTGGAAAAACCGCTCCCTTACGCACTTTAAATAATTATCGTGGTCGTTCTTCTACCAGCGTTGGTAAGCAATATGCGTATGGCGAGCAGGGGACATATACTCCGCCAAGCAGAAAGGGCGATGCGTCTTTTGGCAGTGTGGAAGAAGTATGGATGCGCACCGGCGGTGCGCGTATGCAATTTAATGCTTTGGATGGGCCTACGCAAATGTATACCAATGGCAAGCCTGTACAAGACCCAGCCTTGGTGTACTTGCCTCCGCTTTATCCTAATGCTGTTAAAAAACCAAGACAGCGTGCGCGGCGTGCTGTGAAAAAGCAAAATATAAAAACACAAAATGTGGCTTCACAACATGTACAAGTACAGCATGTGCAAGTGCAAAATGTGCAAATTCAATATGTGGGAACGCCGCCCCCCGGCACTCTTCCGCAAGGCGCTCTTCCTTCTGGCACTTCTCCTGCTGTCACACCTGCGCCAAGTGCTAAGCCCACACCGTCCACTCCAAAGCCTATGGAAGTTCCAAGCACATCAAAAGCTGCTCCTGCGACTAAGCCGGCAACGCCAACCGCCACAAAAGCACCAGCTGCGCCTGAAAAACCTGCTTCCGCAAATCCTGCACCCATAAGCCCTACACAAACAACTCCAAAGCCAGCAACTTCAGCTGCTAGCAAGGCGCCTATTCCTGCCATTAGTGCAACGCCAGCGTCCACGCCTGCTAATATTGAGTCGCTTGTTCCAAATAAGCCGCCTGTGGCGGCGCCCTATGAAGGAAGTGCACAGCCGGTGGGTGGTTA
>CAYJHU010000164.1:1794-5718 GCA_964369655.1 uncultured Desulfovibrionaceae bacterium
TTTCGTGCCGTCACAATGTGCAAAGCATCGGCATTCAATAAAGCCTTGTACATATCAAATTCTATGGTCTCGGCGCTCATAATACTCGGCACTGCTTCTGCGCAATGAGCAGGCAAAAGTATTTGCAATTCCGGCAAGAGACTTTCGTTATTTTCTACTTGAAAGCTCAGCATCTCATTATCCCTAAATATCAATATCCAGCACAAGCGCTTCCACCGTAAATGGCATGGGTTTGTCTTGTACAATCCACACGGTTGAATTAGTAGCTTGCCCACCGCCGGGGATAAAATCCACATCACCGCTAAATGGCGCAACCGCTGCCCCCCATGTTTCCGGCACAAAGGGGAAGTCGTACAGCCCATCAAGCTCAGCCCCATACTTGCCGCCAACGGAAGCTTGCAAGCGCACCGTGCATTTGCCTATGCCGCGCATTTGTCCGAGCGTCGTACCGGTTTGTCCATCGCCTTCTGAGGGTAAGGGAGAAAGCCTTGAAACATAAGCCAAGCCCACATTTACGCGCGTTGCCGCATAGGGCAGGGTGATTTTACCACCGCTTACCATCAAATTTTCCACCGGACTGCCATCTGCCAGCACAGACACGGCTTTACCCTCAAGGTGGCTTAAGCCCGTAACTTCTTGCGTAGGCTCAGCAAAACTAAGCGCTAGGGCGCCATCCACAAAGAAAGCGTCCTCAATGACATGGCTCTCTTTCCAGCGTTCAGCTAGCCTTTCAAGGTGATATGCTCCATCACGCTCCACCATAAAGAAAACCTCGTCGCCTTCCTCACCGCTGACCACTGTCACCGAGCGGAATTTGCCTTGCGTTGTGTGACGACTCCAGCCCCAAATGTCATGCTCTTTCATGTAGGTAAGGCCAAGTAAAACGCCGTCTTCGCGCACAATCCATATGGTAGAAAAAGGCGCTTGCTGAAAAGCCCACTGACGCAAAATCTGCCCATCAAAAAGGTGCGGCGCCATGATGGAAAGGTCATTGCCGGCATAGCCATCTTTCTCAAGGCTATAGAACAAATCGCGCACCCTTGCCCCGTGGCGTTGCACATGCATGATAGAATTGCCAATAATGATGGGGTAAAGCTTCGACGACCCCCAATAGCTTTGCGCGGTAATGCTTACATTGCTTGGGGTAATAGGGGCACCGTCACCGCTGGCCTTATACTCAGAGCCACTTGTGCCAATAAGCAAATCACCAAAGCTGGCAAGCCACGTAACCGCATCAATATTGCCGGAAGCAATGAGGTATTCTACTGGGTCATCTTCTTGTAAGGGACGCGATTTACGAAAGTTCTCAAAGTCCCCCACGCGCGACATATAAAAAGCTTGCGGACTGTAAAGCGTACCGGCAAGTATCATGCGTTGCTGGTGAAAGGACACCACAGAGGGGTTATTGCCATCGGCAAATGGATCCCAATCTTCCTTGGGAGTGTCGGAAATATCGGCCTCATAGTTATTGTCAGTAAAAGACAAATTCGTACTAATGCCAATAAATCCAAAGTACCCCGCTTCCTCGCGGTACACATTATACTCCGTCGCACCTTCAACAGCAGTCCATTTTATGGTGACATAATCTCCTTGCACCCAGTCGGAAGGATGCTTGCCCATTACTGAACCGGCAAGCGAGGGGAGGGATTCTTTGCCATTGCTATCAACTGCCACGACTTTATAGTTTAAGGTGTAGGTCAGCTCTCCTGCTGCGCTCGTTTCTGTTTCGTGAAAAGTCACTGTTGGCGTTGCAGGCGCTGGCAGGGATGTGTTTAAAGCAACCTCCACAAGTGCCCATTCATAATCCGGTGCAGAACCGGAACGCATAAGCTTGTAGAGTGGATAGTTTTTGTGTGCAAAATAAATAATGTCACCGACTTGCGCAAAAGAAAGAAAAGGGACATCTGCAATAAGCCACGGAGCACCGCCCGTAATGACAATCTCACCATTTTGATGGGCAATGCGTATCTCTTCATTGCTCAAGATGATGACAAAGTTCTGATTTGCCTCGGCATTAAAAGAAAAGGGAAAAAGCACAGCATCGGTGCCTATGTCTTGCAGATATAGTGTGCCCGGTCTGCGCTCCACATTGCCATGCACGTTAGGCACAAAGTTTTCCATACACTGCACAGAGTTCTTGTAGCGGGAAAGATCATAACGCGCCGAAAGAGAGGGCGCTACTTCGCCGCCGGTAAAGTTATTTATGGCTATTCTCATATTTTTTCCTTTATTTATAATGCGTTCAAAAAGTATCAGTTGCAAGGAAGTGTAAGTCTTTTGCGAGAGGAGTGTATCCAGAAAACATACATGACTTGAGCAAAAGTTTTCACTGACGCAGTAGATGATGCTTTTTCAACGCATTTGTCGTTCATAGCAAAGGATAGTGCCTTGCAAGGCCACAATATATTCATCCATAATTAGGCGATTTTTCAAAAGGATTTCAGCGTTTTCAAAGCTTTCAAGATATTCATATTTCAGCGGTATCAGCTCATAAGGCTTGCTTGGCCTTGGGCAGGGGATAATCTTTTGAAACTCCACCATCGGCACATGCTTGACCTTACTGCACCCTGTCAGTGTCACCGCTATGAGGCAAAGGCCGATTAAGGCTATCAATAATGCTTCGCAGCGTTTCATCATCCACCACCTTATTTTTGTTTACAGTTGAGGGCGTGGCCTTGCGTATGAGTGTATTTACGTTCTCAAAGCTCTTCACAAGCCTATCTTTGCTGTCGAGGCAGGTTTGCAAGTCGATATTGGCTCCCTCAATAAATTTCAAATTTTGTTCGGCTTGCTTTTGCAGACTTTCATTGGATAGCGAAAGCGCCACTTGCTCGGCCTCAAGTTCCTTGATTGTTCCGCGTTGCCATAGCATTGCGCCCACTAAAGCTATTGTTATTATAATGCATATGTTTGTTAAGTTCACGCTTCACCTCAATATATTTTTGGCCACCCTTAACGCTCCATGCCGCCGTAAAAATACCCAGCAAAAACCATCCGGCCTCAAGGGTAAATGCGTTAAACACCCACAAGAGCGGCGCCATCACAAAGACAAAGGCATTGGCGGCAAGAAAACAAATGCGCGTTGTGGACACATTATCAGCAGAGCTTAAAGCTGCTTGCCACCATAAGGATTTACAGCACATGGCCTAGTGCCTTACTAAATACTGCCACCAAAGCACTGCATACGAGAGTTGAGGTTAGCGAGCTTATCACCACCACGCGTAAGATTGATTTATCAAGTCTGTGCAAAAGATCTTGCATTTCCTTTATGGTTTCGCGCATTTCTTCCACGTCTCTGTGTACCATTTTACAATTTCCTATGTCGGTAATAGCTCTAAACGGACATGAGTTTTTGCATGCGATATTTTCTTGTGCGGAGCTCATAGGGCATGCTCCATGCGCCAAATGTGCACGTCAAAAGAGGGGCAGGCTTTGTTAGCGTATTCATTATGCCCGTGCACCTCGCTAATGCCGTATTTATCCATGAGTGAGAGCACAAGTGATTCAAGACTCACCCATTGAGCTTCGGTAAAGTTATTTTCCGGCACATGAACATCGTGTTCACTCACGCCGCCCACAAGGCAGATAGCAATAGAATTTGCATTGCGCCCTCTGGTATGTGCTCCCGATTGCTGTACGGCTCGTCCATCTTCGACTGTGCCATCGCGGCGAATTACAAAATGATAGCCAATGTCGCGCCAGTTATTACCTTGCACATGCCAAGCGCGAATCTCATCAACGCCAATGTCCATGCTTGGGCGCGTGGCGGCGCAGTGAATGATTATTTCGTTTAGCTCTCGCATTTTATGCTCCCATAAGTGCATCAAGGTTAATGGGTCTGTTTTGTTCCTTTGCCAGTGCCATTTCTGCTTGAATTTCGTTTTTATAAACAAACATCATATCCAAAAATGGTAAGAACTCCGC
>CAYJHU010000165.1:0-5675 GCA_964369655.1 uncultured Desulfovibrionaceae bacterium
CTTTTTGAAAAAAGCTCCCTCCCCCAGCCCCCCCCCCTCAAAAACTTTTAACGAATTTTCCTTACAGAAAATTCTGTTACGTTGTTTTTAGTGGGCTTGGGAGGCGCTTATCGCCTCAAAAATTATATTCTTACCAAGAAAGCTCTTGATCGTAATCTGTTAGGCATGCAGTCTGCACAGCTTCTGCTTGTAGCTCTTGTAAGCAAGGGGACACCATCTTTGAAAGCACAGCCTTTGGCCCCACCTCAAGGAAGCGTACATTTGCCGAAAAATCCTTCCACATATTTTGCATACTATCTATCCACTGCACCGAAGAGGTCATTTGCGCAACCATAGATTCGCGCAATAGTTCAGCATCTTGCACAGCTTTTCCATGTACATTGCAGTACACAGGCATGTTTGGTGTGCGCCACTCGGCCTTTTGCAACATGGGCACAAGTTCGGCAGACGCTTCACTCATAAGCGGACTATGAAAAGCACCGCTCACCTTTAAGGGCAATCCGCGACCTTTCATGCTTTTAGCATGAGCCACGGCAATTTCAATGGCGGCATGTGTGCCACTGAGCACAAATTGTCCCGGCGTATTATAGTTCGCAATTTTTATCATTTCGCCTGTTTCTTTGGCGCAAACTTCTACCAGTTCTTGTACTTTGTTAAGTTCAAGCTTCAAGATGGCTGCCATGGCACCCACTCCATTGGGATCTGCCTCAGCCATAAGGCGTCCACGCAAAGAGACCAGCTCCAGCACCTCATCAAAAGTCAGCGCCTTAGCCGCCGCCAATGACGCATATTCGCCAAGGCTGTGCCCTGCGGTGCAAGCTACGGAACCTACGCGCGCAAAAAGAGCTTGCCAAAGAGCTAAATTGACTACAGTCAAGGCCGGCTGCAAGGCGCGTGTATCGGCCATGGCACTTTCGTCAGTGCCCCAATATATTTCTCTAAGTGGTATATTACTGATTTTTTCGGCTTTTTTCCATATGTCCATGGCATCTGCGGAATATTCGGCAAGACGTTTGCCCATGTTTGGTTCTTGTGCACCCTGACCGGGAAAAAGTAATGCAATATTTGACATATATATAACTCTCCAAATTGAATGCAGCACTATATGTTAGAGTTGAAAAAGTTGCAAGTACCATTAGTTAGCGAAATTTTACACCATAAAAACACGCTACTGTGTAAATTCATAATTCGCAAAAAAAGTTAAAATAAAATACCGCAATATACCACTCCAATGCGCTAATTTTACCTAACATTAACTTGCCTTATTGCCTTTTATTGACTATCTTCTTCCCAAAATAAAGAGCATGAGTACTACATTTTAGGTTCTTTATGCATAGGACATTGTTATAAAGGAGTTTTTCATGGCAACCCCAATTCTTGTGAAGGAATCTCTCATTCCCGGAAAGACAAGCAAGCTTATTTTGGATGCGCCGCATATTAGCAAAAAAGCCGAACCAGGCCACTTTGTTATGTTGCGCCTTACAGAAAATGGCGAGCGCATCCCCCTAACCATTGCCGATACCGACAAGGAAAATGGCACAATCACCATTGTTTACTTAGTTCTTGGTAAAAGTACTGCCCTGCTTGAAAGTTACAAAGCAGGCGACACCATTTTAGACGTCTGTGGCCCCCTTGGCAAAGCCACACATATCGAAAAAAAAGGTACCGCCATTTGTGTTGGCGGTGGTACCGGCATTGCTGCCATGCATCACATTGCCAAGGGTCATCACCGCAAAGGCAACAAAGTCATCGGCATCATTGGTGCACGTAACAAGGACTTATTGCTTTTTGAAAAAGAACTTTCAAGCTTTGTAGACGAGCTCTTAATTTCCACCGATGACGGAAGTTATGGTCACAAAGGACTTGTGACAGATTTGCTAGTAGACAGATTAGAAAAAGATAAAGACATCTTTGAAGTGGTGGCCGTTGGCCCTGTACCCATGATGAGCGCAGTCTCTGCTACCACCAAGCCTTTCGGCACCCCCACAGTGGTAAGCTTAAACTCCATTATGGTGGATGGCATTGGAATGTGCGGCGCATGTCGTGTAACTGTTGGCGGTCAAACCAAGTTTGCCTGTGTTGACGGGCCAGAATTTGACGGTCATCAAGTAGATTTTGATGAGCTGCGTCGTCGCCTTGGAGCTTTTGCAAGGCAAGAAAAAATATCTTTTGACCATTATAGGTGTACATGCAATGGATAATAACACTCCTCCCATAAAAAAAGAAAAGAAGGCCAAAGTTCCGCGCACGCCCATGCCCTGCCTTGATGCCAAAATTCGCGCGCGCAATTTTGAAGAAGTTGCCACAGGCTATACCCTCGAAATGGCCATGACCGAAGCCAGTCGCTGTTTACAGTGCAAAAAGCCCATGTGCGTATCGGGCTGTCCTGTGGAAGTTCCCATTGCTGATTTTATCGGCGCTCTTGCTCGCGGAGATGTGGACTCAGCTTATCGTATCATCAAAGGTACCAACAGCTTACCAGCTGTTTGCGGTCGCGTATGCCCACAAGAAATACAATGCGAAGGTAAATGTATTGTTGGCAAAAAGGGCGAGCCCGTTGCCATTGGTCGTCTTGAGCGCTTTGTGGCTGATACTTACATTGCTACCTCAGCATGCGAACAAGTCACCGGTACCAATTCCTGCGCTCTGCCCCTTGACGGAAAAAAAGTAGCCTGCATCGGCTCTGGCCCTGCCTCACTTACGGTGGCCGGCTACCTTTCCTCCAATGGTATTAAAGTTTCAGTATATGAAGCTTTACACGAACCTGGCGGCGTGCTTGTTTATGGTATCCCCTCCTTCCGCTTACCAAAAGATGTTGTAAAAGAAGAACTTCACGGCCTTGAGCTTAACGGCGTAGACTTTCATGTTAACTGGGTCGGCGGACGCACCATAACCATTCAAGATCTTTTTGATCAAGGCTATGATGCTGTTTTCATTGGTGTTGGCGCAGGGCTTCCCATCTTCCTTGGCATTCCCGGCGAAAATTTTGTTGGTGTCTTTTCCGCCAACGAATATTTAACCCGTGCTAACCTTGGGCGTGCCTATCTTTTCCCTGATCAAGACACCCCCATCTATCCCGGTAAAAACGTCACCGTGTATGGCGCCGGCAACGTAGCCATGGACGCCGCCCGCACCGCCATGCGTCTTGGTGCAGAAAGTGTGCACATCGTCTATCGCCGCACACGCGATGAAATGCCTGCACGTCACGAAGAAATAGAACATGCAGAGGAAGAAGGTGTACAACTTGAGCTTCTGGCTTCTCCCATACAATTTAATGGAGATGCTAAGCTCAATCTTAAATCCGTCACCTTACAACGCATGCAGCTAGGTGAGCCAGATGCCTCCGGACGTCGCCGCCCTGAGCCCATTGAAGGGGATATCTACGAGCTTCCCACAGATCTTGCCATCGTGGCCCTTGGCACTCGCGCTAACCCTATCCTGCTCGAAGCAACACCTGAGCTTGAATTAAACAAATGGGGCTACATTGTGGCGAGCGAAGAAACAGGTGAAACTTCCATCCCCAACGTCTTCGCCGGCGGAGATATCGTCACCGGCGCAGCAACCGTTATTCTTGCCATGGGCGCAGGCCGCAAAGCCGCCCAAGAAATATGCAAACGTTTGCTTGATTAGGGATTGATTTATAATTTAAATTCTTTTTTTGGGAGGGGAAACTTTTTTTAGGAAAAAAAAGTTTCCCCTCCCAAACCCTCCCCTTCAAAAAAACCAATTGCGGCGCAGTCTTATTTTTGGATAAAATAAGGTGTCGCATGAAGTTCTTTATGGGGAAAATAAGTTTAAATCAAAAAATATGACTTAATCAGTGCTCCCTTAACTGTTCGCGAAGCAAGCCAAATACAAACATTACAGCAAAACATTGAAAATACTTAAAGAGATACACATGTCACATATACCCAAAACTCTGCCCCCTTTAAAGTCTCTACCCAAGGTCGACGGCTTTTTTATGCCCGCGGAATTTGCCCCCCACGACGGCTGTCTTATGATTTGGCCTTCACGCCCCGGCTCTTGGCCCCATAATGCCCACGCAGGACGCCGCGCTTTTCATGCCGTGGCAAAGGGCATTGCTCGCTCCGAAAAAGTCTATATGCTGGTGAACCAAGAAGGCCTTCCTTCTGCCCAAGAGGCTCTGGGGCAAGAACATAATATAGAGCTTATCCCCATGGAAAGCGACGACGCATGGGCGCGGGATGTGGGCCCTACCTTCGTGATCAATGCCGCTGGTGAACGTCGCGGTATTGATTGGGTCTTCAACGCTTGGGGCGGGCATGTGGACGGTTTATACAGCCAATGGCAACAAGATGACCAAGTGGCGGCGGCTTTTTGCCATGTGCTTGGCGATGCCCATTATTCGGCGCGCCCCTTTGTGCTAGAAGGCGGTGCCATTCACAGTGACGGTGAAGGGACTATTTTAGTCACAGAAAGCTGTCTGCTCTCTGCGGGAAGAAATCCCCATATGTCGCGCCAAGACATCGAGGCAACGCTCTGTGCTTATTTAGGCGCAAAAAAAATTATTTGGCTTCCGCGTGGCATTTGGCAAGACGAAACCAATGAGCATGTGGACAATGTTTGCGCCTTTGTGCGCCCTGCTGAAGTGGTGCTGGCGTGGACAGACGATGAAAATGACCCACAATACGCCCTTTCAAAAGCCTGCCTTGATACCTTAGAAAAAGCTCGCGACGCGCAAGGGCGTTCTTTCACAGTACACAAATTGCCCATTCCTGCACAGCCTGTGTGCATTACTGAAGAAGACCTCACAGGCTATGTTTTTGCTGAAGGCGAAGATTTTCGCGAACTTGGTGAGCGTCTTGCCGCCAGCTATGTCAATTTTTATATATCCAACGGGCATATTTTATTGCCGCAATTTGGCGACGCTCACGACAACCTAGCCATAGAAATTATGACGTCGCTTTTTCCTGACAGGGAAGTTTTGCCCATAGCGGCGCGAGATATTCTTGTGGGCGGAGGCAATATTCACTGTATTACCCAACAAATACCCCAAAAGAAATAAGGAAAAATCATGCGAAATATTACCCTCAGCGCTGTGCAGATGCTTTGTGGACAAGATGTGAACAGCAATATTGACCATGCTGAAAGTTTGGTGCGTGACGCAGCTGGGCAAGGTGCTCACATTATTCTTCTGCCAGAGCTTTTTGAACGCCCGTATTTTTGCCAAGAGCGTCGTTATGATTTTTATGCTTACGCGCTTGCCGTACAGGAAAACCCCGCGGTGCAACGTATGGCAAGCCTTGCCAAGGAGCTTGGTGTGGTGCTTCCCGTCAGTATTTACGAGCGGGACGGTAATTGCCTGTATAATACCGTTGTCATGCTGGACGCTGACGGCACACAGCTGGGCATTTATCGCAAAACCCACATTCCCGACGACCATTATTACCAAGAAAAATTCTACTTTTCCCCAGGCAATACGGGCTTTCAAGTGTGGGAAACGGCCTATGGCAAGGTGGGTGTAGGTATTTGTTGGGACCAGTGGTTTCCCGAAGCGGCACGCTGTATGGCATTGCAAGGGGCTGAAATGCTTCTCTACCCCACAGCCATAGGCTCTGAGCCTATTTTAGCTTGTGATTCCATGCCCCATTGGCAACGCGTTATGCAAGGCCATGCCGCCGCCAATATCATGCCTGTTATGGCGGCAAACCGTG
>CAYJHU010000166.1:0-5670 GCA_964369655.1 uncultured Desulfovibrionaceae bacterium
TTTTTTGAAAAAAAGTTTTCCCCAAACCCCTTTCAAAAAACTTTTATTTGCGTCAGAATTATATTGTTAATGAAAATCTCGGCGCATCAGATTATAGAGCATTTTAAAGCCCTGTATTTACGAGTAAATACAGGGCTTATTTTTATGAAGTTTGGGTGTAAAGATTAGTTGCCTATCTTTAAGTCTTCCCAGTACTTTTCATATACTTTTTGTGTATCGCCAAGGCCCTTGGTGAATTCACTGTCGCCGATTTCTTTGGCGGTCGGGAAGATAAGTGTGCTTTCAGCCATTTCTTTTGGCAAATGCTTTTGTACGCCTGTGTTGGGTGTTGTATAATTATATTCTTCTACGCACTTAGCGGCAATGTCAGGGCGTAAAATAAAGTTAATAAAGGCGTGAGCTTCGTCTTTGTTTTCTGCTTGGGATGGAATAACAAAATTATCAAGCCAAAGTGGGGTACCTTCTTTGGGGTAGATAAATACGAGGTCAGAATTTTCTTGATTGGCGATAAAAGCATCACCATTCCAGATAAAGCCGGCAATAACTTCGCCGCTGATAAGCGCTTGCTTGGCAGCAGTTACGTCAAAAATACGCACGCTGGGCTTAAGCTTTTGAAGCCACTCAAAACCTTTTTTGATTTCTTCTTCTTTAGTGGTGTTAATGGAAGAACCGGTGGCCATAAGTGCGGCGCCAAATGTGTCGCGCAAGTCGTCAGAAAGTAAGAGCTTTCCTTTAAATTCAGGGCGTAAAAGGTCATTCCAAGAAGTGATGGTTTTTGGGTCAACGGCTTTTTTGTTTACCATAAAGCCTTGAGCGCCCCACATATAAGGAATGGAGTATTCATCTTTTGCATCAAATGCTTTAGAAACAACAGCTTCATCAAGATATTTGATATTAGGCAATTTACTCTTGTCAATTTTGCTTAAGAGGTTGCTTTCACGCATTAAATCAACAAAATAAGTAGATGGAACTACAATGTCATAGCCCTTACCATTGAGCAACTTCAACTTCGCAAACATGGCTTCGTTAGATTCATAAGTGGTGTAAACAACTTTGATGCCTGTTTCTTTGGTGAATTGGTCAAGAACTGATTGTGGTATATATTCAGACCAGTTATAAACATTAACAACTTTTTCTTCAGCAGCTTGAAGCATGCTTGCACTACCAAGAATCAGACAAAATAAAGCCATTAACAAGAGTTTTTTCATTAAACTTTTCTCCTTTTTCCCACAGCCCACGCCAAGAGCACCAAGATGACCGTAACGCCAAACATTAATGCAGAAAGTGCATTGACGTCAGGCTTCATGCCGAGGCGAACCATGGAATAAATTTTTAAGGGTAATACTTCAAAGGATGGCCCCGATACAAAGAAACTAATGAGCACATCGTCCATAGACAAGGTGAAAGCCAGTAACCAGCCGGCCACCACCGCAGGCAAGATGAGCGGTAAAATGACATGATAAAAAGCTTGCCATTCTGAGGCGCCAAGATCTCGGGCCGCCTCCACAACGCTTTCGTCAAATTCGCTTAATCTTGCTAAAATTGTTATTATTACAAATGGTAATGATAAGGTAATGTGTGCAATGAGCAAAGTGGCAAAGCCAAGCTCAACATTAAAGGCAATGAAAAATATCAGTAAAGAAATGCCCATGACAATATCCGGCGATACGGTCAGCACATAGACTGAGCCATGGAAAACCTTGCGCCCCAAGAAGCGGTAACGCTTTAAGGCTACAGCCGCAAAAATCCCTAAAATTGTAGCACAAGTAGCACTGACTGAGCCAATAATTATGGAATTTATGGCTGAATCAAGGAGTGTTTCGTTGCGAAGCAAAAGCTCGTACCATTTAAGCGTAAAGCCGCGCCAATCGGTAGAATATTTGGCAGAATTAAATGAATAAACAATAACCAATATGATTGGCGAGTAGAGTAGGGCGTAAACAAAGGTGAGCCACAATTTAGCAAATATACGCATTATGCTCTCACCTCACTCTTGGGATCAAGGGCAGGTGCTTCATCTAAGCTGTTGCTTTTATTGTGCGTGTATTTGTTTGCCAGTCGATACATAAGCAACAATAAAATGAGTAAAAGCGTTAAGAAGGTGCTGGCTGCTGCTCCAAGTGGCCAATCTCTTGCCACAAGAAATTGATTTTTAATGAAGTTACCAACCAATAGCGTTTTTGCGCCGCCAAGAATTTCTGGAATATAAAATGCCCCAAGCGATGGCAAAAAGACAAGGATACTACCTGCCACCACGCCGGGCAAGGTGAGCGGAAAAGTGATATGCCAAAAAGTGCGCCAGGGGCTTGCGCCCAAATCCCGCGCGGCCTCAGCATAGCGTCCATCAAGTTTCTCAATGCTGGCATAGAGCGGTAAAATCATAAATGGTAAAAAAGTATAGACCATGCCGCAAAATGTTGCAAAATATCCATACATAAAGGACACAGGCTCAGAAGTCAGTCCAGTCCACATCAAGAAAGAACTGATGATGCCATTTGTCTTGAGGATAGCAATGAGTGCATAGGTGCGAATGAGTGAGTTTGTCCAAAATGGAATGATGATTAACAATAAAAGCCAAGGTTTAACGCTTTCTTTGGCGCGCGCCATGGCTGTGGCAAAGGGGTAGGCCAAAAGTAAGCAGGTAAGAGTAGATATTAATGCAATCCAAAATGACTCCCATAATACGGTTAAGTATTTGGGATCAAAGAGGTTCATGTAGTTTTCAAAGGTAAATTGCGGGGCAACAAAATCTTTTTCGCCGCGCTTAAGCACCGTGATAATGAGCAGCCCTATATTTGGCAAGAGCGCAAAAATACCAAGCCAAAGAGCCGTGGTACTAATGCTAAATGTACGAAGAAAATTGAAGTTTTTCATAGGCTAAGCGTCTTCAAAAGGCAATAAAACTTCCCAGCCGCTTACCCAAGTAACATATACGTCTTCGCCCTCAACATAGTTAATATCAAGGCCATCTTCATCAAAAAACTCTGCACCAATAAGTGAAGGGCCTTGATTTTCAAGCTTAATATGAATGTCGACGGTGGCACCTTTGTAAACGGTTTCCTCAATATGCGCGCGCAAAATGGGTGCATTCGGCTCGGGGCGTTCTTCATAGGTGTGATAAATTCTCAAGTCTTCCGGACGAATAAGCACATTCACTTTGTCGTTTACATTAAAATTTCTCTTGGAAGGGACGGTAAAAAGCGTCTCCTGTACGGAAATTTCATAAAGATCGCCATCTTTTTTTGCCACTATGGTGGCGGGCAAGATGTTGATTTCTCCCACAAAGCGTGCAACGTAAAGATTCGCTGGATTTTCGTAAATATCTTGGGGGCTTCCCTCTTGAACAATGCGTCCATTATCCATAACCACAACGCGATCGCTCATGGCAAAGGCTTCTTCTTGGTCATGGGTAACAAAAACAAAGGTAATGCCGAGTTTGCGTTGTAAGCGTTTGATTTCCAATTGCATTTGACAGCGTAATTTGTAATCAAGGGCAGAAAATGGCTCATCAAGTAAGAGCACCAATGGCTCATTGACAATGGCGCGCGCCAAAGCCACACGCTGTTGTTGACCTCCGGAAAGGTGCGATGGCTTGCGGTCCACTAAATGCTCAAGGCGAACCATTTGCAAAACTTCGCGTACGCGCTTGGCAATGTCAGCTTTTTTAAGTCCTTGCATTTTAAGGCCAAAAGCTACATTGTCAAAGACTGTCATATGCGGAAACAGTGCATAATTTTGGAAGACAGTATTCACTTGGCGTTTTTCGGGGGGGACGGAGCTTACATCTTTGCCATCCATAAGCAAAGAGCCGGCGTCAAAATTTTCAAAGCCAGATAGAATACGTAAAATAGTCGTTTTGCCGCAGCCGGAAGGGCCAAGGAGGGTCAGAAATTCACCGTTGGCAATGTTCAGGTTAATTCCGTTTAATGCCAAATGGTTGTCATATTTTTTGACAACACCGCTCAAGGTGATAAGGGGTGTTTTTTGCTTCATTCTTTTCTTGTTTTGCCACGCTTGTTAGAGGGAATAAATGGCGCAAAGCTAGCGCCAGCACTGTGCATACGAAGCTTACTACTGCATTGTTGGCAATAAATCAAGGTTCTATGTTAAAAAAAATTTTCATGCAATTGCAGTAGGTAAGCAAAAGATGCATGCTTTGCATGCTGACAAAAATTATGCTTGCAATGCTAAAGTGCTGAGCTGGGCAAGGCGTGCAAGCACGGGGGAATCGGCTTTGAGGTGCTGTTTGGCAAGGCCATAAATATGTTCTGCTTGTGCTTGGCTTGGCACGGCTAAGGCAGCCTCCATGGCTTTCATGTAATGCTCTTCGTTTTTATGATGGTGGGCAAGGCTTTCTGAAAGAATCTTCATGGCCGGCAGATATTGCTTATGCTCCATAAGTATTTGTGCAGTTTGCAAGATAATGGATGAATCCGCATGGAATTCATGGGTGAGTCTTTCAAAAAAAGCCGTACTTCTTTCGTATTCTTGGGCATTTAATGCTTCTTGCCCCTTTTGTAGAAGCTCTTGTAAGCGTTGTTTGGTTTTGATAATTTCTTGTGATTTTAGCCCTTGTTCACGGATGATATTGGCAAATTCTCGAAGGACAGTTGCCAAAGCACCTTCCTTTCCCTGTTGATACCTAAGCTGATTGGTTTTTTGCGTGCCTTCGGGATTGAGCAGAGCAGACATGAGAGGTTGGTCGCAAAGTTTTGCCAACAATGTATTGATGCAATTTTCCATATACTTCGGCTTTGTACAGCGTCTGCTGTCGCAAAAATCTCGCACCAAGGGCACGGCTAAGGCTAGGCATTCCAGCGCCGAGGGTATGTCATTTTTTTGTATATAGCCTTCGGTCATGGCTAAATGTGTGCGAATGTCCTTGGGAATGAGCATATTGTACCTATGTCCAAAGTTTGTGTGTAAGCTCTCGTTCTTGTTCTAAAATTTTTCGTGCCGCTTGTGGTATGAGCATTTCTACATGTCGACCTGCCAGCCAGCGTTCACGTACGAAGGTGGCGCTAATGTCCATACGCGGTAAGGGCAGATAAAAAATTCGCCCCGGCTGATTTTTGCTAGCATGCTCTACGCCAAGGCGCGAAGTGCCAAATGCTATGTCCGCAGGAATTTCAGCCCAAGGGCATGGAGTTGATTGATCATGTATTTTTGCCTTGGGCCAATGCTTTTGAATAGTTTGCACAAAAAGTGCCACTTCTCCTCCGGCCCTTGGAACTACCCCAAGGTCCGCCAAATATGGCAAGTGTAAACCGTGATGCCAATACGCTAAATCGCAAAGATTCTCCATGCCTAGAGTAAAAAGCAAGGGCTTTGCTGGGAAGAGATTTGCATAGCTCAGAAGGGTGTCATAGGTATAAGAGGTGCCGATGCGCTCACCTTCTATGGCGCTGACGTTAAGGCCGTCAATGCCCTGACAGGCCGCCGTGAGCATGGCAAGGCGTAGCCCAAAGGGGAGTAGGGCTTCAGGGGATTTAAATACCGGAGTGGCACAGGGGATGATGTCTACACTTTCAACCGGATGAGGTAAATTTGCATATTCGAGCACCTCAATGGCCAAGCGAATGTGCCCCACATGCACAGGGTTAAAGGTGCCGCCCAATAAGGCTTTGTATCCTTTTGACATGGCTTTCCCCTTTTAGAATACTATTTCTG
>CAYJHU010000167.1:0-5627 GCA_964369655.1 uncultured Desulfovibrionaceae bacterium
CTTAGTCGCTTGATAACTTTCATTTGACAATCCACCGAAAAAAGTTCCCTCCCCCTGAAAAACTATAACAGAAAACTTTCTATAAAAAGCTTGACACTGCAAGAGTGCTGTCGTATAGATTCTTCACTTCATGAGGAAGTGGTTATTTCTTGTTGTTTTTGTCTTTCTTACCACTTTCTTCATCCTGATGCAGAACAATTAATGTTTACAACGGGGTGGCCTTACGAGGCCCCCTTTTTTTATGCGTGAGATATATGGCAAAACCAGAACTTCTAGAGACATTACAGAATCTTGCACAGCCGATAGTCACTTCTAAGGGGCTTGAAATCTGGGGCATTGAATTGCTTTCGGGTACGCGCCCTTTGGTGCGTGTCTATATTGAGAGTGCACATGTGGATACGGGCGAAGAGGCCGATACGGCTCAAGATATGCGGGCACTTTCTGCATCGGTGGATGAGTGTGCAGAGATATCGCGCATGCTCGGCCTTGCTATGGATGTGGAGGATATTTTCACTTCAGATTACATCCTTGAAGTCTCTACCCCCGGCTTTTCGCGTTTATTTTTTCATTTATCGCAATTGCGCGGTTATGAGGGCGATACCTTAGAGGTAAGCCTTATGGACTTTTTGAAAGATTGTCCTGCGCCGCTACAAGGTCGCAAAAAAATTAAAGGTATTCTTAAACACGTTGATGTTGAGGCAGGCACGTTTACTCTGAGTTTTGGAGAGACAGGGCAAGTTGGTGATATACTCTTGCATTGGGATACGCTACGCAAAGTATCACGAATGCATATTTTTGTAACACCTGAAAAACCCGGCAAGAAACGTAAAAACGAAAAATAGTTATTTGTGATTTTACCCATAGTTTGGGAAAAAATCGGAGGCAGCATGAACCCCATTGAACTAAAAAAAGCCATAGATCAAATCAGCAAAGACAAAGGTCTTGAAAAAGAAATGCTGATTGAAACCCTTGAAGATGCCGTAAAAGCATCCATGATTCGTCGTTTTGGCGAAGATGCCATCATTGAAGTAAATTACAATGACGAAAACGGTGATATCGAAGTCTATCAATTTAAGATAGTTGTCGCTGATGGTGACCTTGCCAATGAAGATTCTGAAATTGAATTGGAAGAAGCTTTAGAGCATGATCCGTCTGTGCAATTGGATGATGAAATAGGCTTTAAAGTAAAAATTCAAGATCTTGGGCGTATTGCTGCGCAATCTGCCAAGCAAGTTATCATTCAGCGTATGCGCGATGCTGAGCAAGGCATTATCTATGACGAATATAAAGATCGTCTGGGTGAGATTGTTTCCGGTATTGTGCAAAGACGTGATAAGGGCGGCTGGATTATCAATCTTGGTCGTACTGAGGCCATGCTTCCTAAGGATGAACAAATTCCTCGTGAGCACTATAAGAGAGGAGATCGCGTTCAGGCTATCATTTCTGATGTACGTCGTGAAGGACGTGGCCCACAAGTTATTATTTCGCGTGCGCACCGTGATTATATGGCGGCTCTTTTCCGTCGTGAAGTTCCAGAAGTTGACGATAATACCGTGCAAATTATGGGCGTTTCCCGTGATCCTGGCTCTCGTGCCAAGGTGGCAGTGCTCTCGCGTGAGCGTGATGTGGATCCGGTAGGTGCATGTGTTGGCGTGCGTGGCTCGCGTATTCAAAATATCGTGCAAGAGCTTCGCGGTGAGCGCATTGATATTGTTATCTGGAGTGCTGATATTGCAACATATGCGCGCAATGCTTTAGCTCCGGCCATGGTGTCGCGTATTATTGTTGATGATGAAAACAGCTTGCTTGAAATTATTGTTCCTGACGATCAATTGACCAATGCCATTGGACGTAAGGGGCAAAATGTAAAACTTGCAGCTAAACTTCTTGGCTGGAAGATAGATATCTTTACCGAAACTCGCTACAATGAAGCCAATGCCATTGGTCATGGACTTGAGCAACTCGCTTCTGTGGCAGAAGTTTCCATTGATGCTTTAGTGTCTGCAGGTTATACAAATATTGAGTCTTTATGCGAAGCTAGCGACGAAGAACTTGCTGAAAACTTAACTTTGAGTGCGGCACGCATTGCCGATTTACGCTCAGCTATTACTTTTCTTACTCCCCATAAAGAAGCAGAAGTTGAAACTGTTGCTCCCCTAACAAAGCCTGAGGAGCAAGATGAAGAAATTGTAGAAGATACACAAGAAAATGCGCAAGATGATGTGCAAGAAGATGCGCAAGGGAAAATAGAGTAAATGTCACATACACCTATACGCATGTGTAGGGTGTGTCGGCGTAGGTTTACCAAGGTGGAATTGATGCGCCATGTTATCACCACCGAGAACACATGGCTTTATGATCAACATAATAGACTCCCAGGTCGTGGCTATTATGTGTGTTTAGACAAAGCCTGTATGGAAAAATTTTTTCACCATAAAGTGGGAACGAAAAGGCGCAAAAGGGGTTAGACGTGACTAAAGATAAAATGACAGTAAAAGAATTGGCCAGTGAGCTTAATATTCCACCCAAAGATTTGCAACAAACATTGCAAAATTTAAGCATTGAAGCAAAAAATGTTTCAAGTCCGCTTACTTTGGATAAGGTTGAACGTGTTCGCGAGCACTACAGTGAACAAAAGAAAAGCAGTGTGATTGTGCGTCGTCGTAAAGTTGCTGCAACTCAAGATGATGTTGCTGAAAAAGAAGTAGCAAAAAACAAAAAGCCAGCTCAAAGTCAAGAGGATGCTCCTAAAGCTTCCCCTGTCAAAGACGTGCAGGAAGTGCAAGATACGCAAGGCGAACCTGTGGCAGCTCCTGTAAAGGAAAAAGTCAAAAAATCACCCCCTAAAGAAGAAAAGCCTGCCCCTGTGGAATCACGTATTATTAGCCGCCCAGATGATGCGGCAAAAATTGTACAAAGCGCTGAAAAATCTAAAGAAGAAGCTCCAGCACCTCTTCCAGTTAAAGAAGAAGAGCCAGCAAAAGCTAAAGAAGTGCTTAGCGCTGAAACTGCTGAAAAACCAGCTCCTGATGCCGCTGCTACTAAAGCAAAAAGTGCACGTCCTTCTGCTCCTGATGCTTCTGCTATGCCGGAAGGTTCTTCTGCCCCTACATTACCTGCAAGATCAAATGATGCGTCTGAATCTAATGAAGAAAAGGACGCAGATAGCGATGGCAAAAAGAGAAGAGAGCGCAGTAAGAAGAAGCGTCCAGAAATGGAACAGCCTCAAACTCCTGTGCGCATAATTTCACGCCCAAGCCCTGAACAAGAAGAAAAACGCCGTGCAGAGGCCAGTGCGCGTGCCAGCCATGCTGGCCATACAGGTCATGCAGGTCAAGGAAATCGTCCTCCACGTCCGCATGGTGATTCCGGTTACCATGATAATCGCGGCGGTCCACGTCCTGGTGGCCCACGTCCAGCCGGTGCTGGCGGTGATAAAGATGGTCGCGGTGGCTTTAATCAAGATGGAAGAGACAATCGTCCTCCACGTCCAGGCGGTCCACGTCCGGGCGGCCCACGTCCAGCAGGTGCCCCAGGTGCTCGTCCCGGTGGCGGCCCAGGCGCTCGTCCCGGCGGAGCTGGTGGCGATGCGGGCTTTGGCGTACCCGGTGCTCTTGGTGAACAAAGCAAGAAAAAGCGCAACAAAGGTCGCAGAACTGTTGAGTTTCAAGCTACCGGCGGAGATTTTGGTCGTTATGGTCAAGATGATGAAAACGCCAGACGCATGGGCAGCAGGCATAAGTCTCGCCGTAAAAGCAAAGATATTCGCCAATCTTCCGCAACTCAGCCTTTAAAGGCGGCCAAGCGTAAGATTCGTATTACCGAAGCTATTCGTGTGGCGGATATGGCGCACCAGATGGGTCTTAAGTCCAACGAAATTATTAAAGTTCTTTTCTCCTTGGGGATTATGGCAACCATCAACCAATCCTTAGACTTTGATACCGCTACCCTTGTGGCTGCAGAGTTTGAATATGAAGTGGAAAAAGTAGGCTTCTCTGAAGATGATTACTTGGTAACCACCGAAGTTGATAGTCCAGAAAGCTTAAAGCCACGTCCTCCTGTTGTGACAATTATGGGGCACGTTGACCACGGTAAAACATCTTTATTAGATGCCATCCGTAAGTCCAATGTAACTAGCGGCGAAGCCGGCGGTATAACTCAGCATATTGGTGCCTACCATGTAAGCACCAAACGTGGCGATATTGTATTTTTGGATACCCCCGGTCACGAAGCCTTTACCGAAATGCGCGCTCGCGGTGCACAAGTAACAGATATTGTTATCCTTGTTGTTGCAGCGGATGATGGTGTTATGGAACAAACCCGTGAGGCCATTAACCACTCAAAAGCCGCCAATGTACCCATCATGGTTGCAGTAAACAAAATGGATAAGGAAGGGGCCGACCCTGACCGTGTCTTGCGTGAACTTGCTGAACTTGGCTTGCAGGCTGAATCATGGGGCGGTGATACCGTCACAGCCATGGTCTCTGCCAAGAGCCGCCAAGGTTTGGATGAATTGTTAGAACTTGTTGCTTTGCAAGCTGAAATTTTAGAATTGACGGCTAATCCCGATAAACCTGCTCGCGGGCGTATTGTGGAAGCAAAGCTTGATAAGGGACGCGGGCCGGTAGCTACTGTGCTCATCCAAGAGGGTACTTTACGTCAAGGTGATACCTTTGTGTGTGGTGTGTTCTCAGGCCGCGTGCGTGCGCTTTTTAATGATCAAGGTAAAAAAGTTAAAGAAGCCGGTCCTTCTACTCCTGTGGAAGTGCAAGGTTTTGACGGCGTTGCCAAGAGCGGTGAAGAGTTTGTTTGCGTTGCCGACGAAAAGCTGGCCAGACGCATTGCCGAGTCACGCGCCATGAAACAGCGTGAACGTGCCCTTGCTAAGGAATCCAAGGTTACCTTGGAAACCTTCCTCTCACGTCGTTCTTCTGATCAAGAAGCTCTTACCTTAAATCTCGTATTAAAGGCCGACGTGCAAGGCTCCTTGGAAGCTATTACCGAAGGATTGCATAAGCTTAGTACCGATAAAGTGCGCATTAATGTTGTGCATGGCGGCGCTGGCGCAATTTCAGAATCTGATATTCTCCTTGCCTCAGCTTCACAAGCCATCATCATTGGCTTTAATATTCGCCCAACGGCAAAAATTAAAGACGTGGCTGAGCAAGAAAATGTGGATATTCGTTTCTATGACATTATTTACAAGCTCTCCGATGACATTAAGAGCGCCATGCAAGGCATGCTTGCTCCTGTACAACGTGAACAATACCTCGGTCAGGCCGAAGTGCGTAAAGCTATCAGTGTACCAAAAATTGGCGTTATTGCCGGTTGTTATGTTTCTGATGGTAAGATGGCACGTAATGCGCCGGTGCGTCTCTTGCGTGACGGTGTGGTGGTTTACACAGGCAAAATCTCTTCGCTTAAGCGCATGAAGGATGATGCTAAAGAAGTACTTAAAGGACTTGAATGCGGTATTTGCCTTGAAAACTACAATGATATCAAAGAAAACGATATCATCGAAGCTTTCGAAATAGTCGAAGAAGCTGCAACTTTATAATATTGATTAGCTTTACTTTCTGGGGGAGGGAACTTTTTGAAAAAAGTTCCCTCCCCCAGACCCCCACCCT
>CAYJHU010000168.1:0-5596 GCA_964369655.1 uncultured Desulfovibrionaceae bacterium
CCCACCCCTTCAAAAAACTTTCATTGCGGCATAGTATTATTGTTAACGGTATATCTCGGCGCATGAAATTAAAACGCTCTACTTTCAACTTGTTGAAAGTGAGCGCATAAGGGTTTCCAAAGGGGATAATCCCCCCCGCTCTTTGCAGTCGGTGGGCTTGGGAGGCAGAGCCTCCCAACTATAAATATTATCCTTATTTATCCATATTAACAGAGGTTGTTTTGTTTTTGCCACATACACTTTCAATATCAATACGAACAATGGCTGTTTTCATGACGCTTTTTGGTGGGGTTGGTAGCTCACAGCCTGCCTTATAGCGCTTGGCAATAGCATCAAGAGCGTGGGCTTTTTCTGCATCATCTTCTACCAGCAGAGCACTGCCTGTGCCAATGACGGAATTAAATAAAGTAGTGGCATCATCGGCAATGATATTAATATCCACTGCAGTGCTGAATCCTACTTTAGGATTTTTCTTTATACATTCAAGCTTACGCCCTTGCAAAGCACAATGAAAATAGATTTTTTCATCTAAGTAGACAAAATTGATAGGGACAATGTATGGGGCGTCTTCGGTGGAAAAAGCTATATAAATTTCATCAGCTTTATTTAATACATAGCTTATAAATTCTGGGTCTTTTCTTTCAAAACTTTTGCGGCGCATGGGGGTGTGCATATCTACCTTCCATAAATAAATTTGCGTTGACCTAGGGCTGTGGGCAACGCATATTTATATGGTATATGCTTAAGATTTATTTGACAAGTGACTAGGGTAGGAAAAAAGTGATATAAAATTTTATTTGGATTTTATCGCAAATAAAAGTGAGAGAGCTTTCCTTTGACGCATACCTTGTACTCGGCAAGATTTTCATCGGGATTTTCTTGCTGTGCATTCATGACATAGTGCAAACCTTGAGAGATAAAGGCGGCAGAGCGTAACTCTTGTAAGCGCTTGCGTAAATCATCATCTTCACCAAGGGCAGTAAGCAGGGCTTCTTCATGTTCTTGGCATTGCAAAAGCAAGGTGTTTTCGGGGGAGAGGCTTAGTACAAGCTTTTCTTCCAATTGAATATTTTTTTCTGCCAAGCGTGAATGCACATGCGCTAGGAAATCTTCTTGTAGCGTTTCAATGTGTTGTTCTAGCTCTTGCATGGCTTCTCCACCAAAGGTTTGTATACAATGTGTGATAACTTTCATGGCTTGCTCTTCTTCGCTAACAGGCATAGTATTGCGCCATGGCGCTTCGGTATTATCCATATGAGTTGAAGAAAGGGCACCCTCTGCTGTATATAAATGAATCATAGTATTGATGGCGTTAGTTACGTTTTTCACTGTGTCCTCCCATGTGGATTTTTTTGCCTTAGTAGTTTCGAACTACTCTGGCTAAAGCAAGATGAGTGCCAAAGTTTTAAAATTCTGACTCGATTAAGAAAAATTTGGGATTTTTTCTAGACATTTTCGAGAGTTAGAGCTTTTAATTTTATACATTGGAAATCCTTGAATAAAGATATTTTTTGCCCAGTGCGGTCATAGTCATTTTTTTGCCGCATTTTTTTACACTTACACTAAACTTTTTACCTCTATGACTCTGTAGAATTAAAGAAAGGAAAAATACTTTGCCTAAGATATACAGCTTAATTGTCCTTGGCGCGTGGGGCATTCTTTTGTGGCCTTTTCCCATAGAAGTTTTTTTGGGCATCTGTTTTGCCATTTTGTTGCACCCCTTATATTGTGAGCTATGCGCGCGCATAGGCAAAAAAAAATCCTTACTCTGTATCAGTGCGGGTTTGTGTATTGGCATTATTTTGCCCATTACAATAGTTATTCTTATGATTACACCGCAAGCCATCAATGGCCTGCGTATTATAGAAAAACTACAAAGTTCAGGTTGGATTCATGGGCCGGAGATGCAAGTATTTTTTGCGGATGCGGACTCGTGGTTACGTATGGTTCCTGGGCTTGAGGGTGGCATTCAGCAATTGACCGAAGAGCTTACCTCTTTTCTTGCAACGGCCATTCAAACCCTTGTGACCAAAAGCCTTGGCGTTGCCAGCGGCACCATGGCCTTTATGGTGCGTTTATGCGTACTTATTTCACTGAGTATTACGGGAATAATATACGCCAAAGAATTTTCGAACTTCCTTAGAGTAGTCACCGGTATCCCTGATGTGGCGCTAGAACGCTTTGAAAAATCCACCCGACAAGCCATTAGGGCTGTACTCTGGGGCGTTTTGTTGGTAGCATGTATTCAAGGTGTCCTTTGCGGAATTGGCTTTGCTATGGCAGGTTTACCCACGCCGGCTTTTTGGGGATTAATAGCTGCTTTTATGGCTCCCATACCTTTTGTGGGCACAAGTCTTGTGTGGCTTCCGGTAGGCGTTTATTTGTGGTTTACTGTTTCTAAAACTGCCTCCATTGGCCTGATGCTCTGGTGCCTCATCGTTGTGGTTGGCGCAGACAACGTTTTACGCCCTTACTTTTTGCGTGGTGGCATGAAAACCTCTTTTTTGGTGGTGCTTGTGGCCGTACTCTGCGGCATGGTGGCCTTTGGCCCCGTGGGCATTGTGGCTGGTCCGGTATTGGCGGCTTTTGCCTTGCAAGCGGCCAGAGAAGCAGAAATTGCAGCTAGGGAAGCAGAAATTACAGCCTGTGAAGATGATAAAAATTAAAGCATTTTAGGATGATCATATGCGCATACTTATTCTTGGAGGCTCCGGTTTTGTCGGCTCGCATTTAAGCGATTATTTTTTGAAACAAGGTCATGAGGTGACGATTACCTCGTTAAACTCTAAACAAGTATCTAAGATTAAATGCGAACTATGGGACGGGCAAAGTGAGGTAAAACTCACGCCCTTACTTTTGCACGCTGATGCAGTCATAAATCTTGTGGGGGCAAATATTGCAGGTAAGCGCTGGACGGCAGAGCGTAAACAAGACATTTTGCAAAGCCGTATTTTGTCTTGCCAAGCGCTGGGTAAAAGCCTGCGCACCTTGCATAATATGGATGAACACTTTCCAAAGATTATAATCCAGGCCTCTGCTTGCGGCTTTTATGGTTTTTTTGATGACCTTGATTCTGCCCCGCTTTGCACAGAAGACTATCCTCAAGGTAATGGTTTTTTAGCCCATGTATGCGCCTTATGGGAGCAAGAAATGCACGGCATTGAAAGTCTTGGCATTCGCCTTTGCACCACGCGCTTTGCGCCCATACTTGGCACTCAATTTGACCCGCAACCGCGGCGTACACCAAAGCTTGGGGGATTTTTATCTGCCATGGCAAAGCCTTTTCATTTTTTTGTGGGCGGAGTGGTCGGAAGCGGTAAACAACCCGTTCCCTTTGTTCATATAAATGATGTTGTTTGTGCCCTTGATTTTCTGCTCCATGAGCCAACTGCCCAAGGCGTCTTTAATGTTTGTTCCCCTCAGGCGCAAAACATGCAAAGCTTCACCAAAAAACTGGCACAGACCATGAAGAGGCCGGCCTTTATGCCTGTTCCTACGCTATTTATAAAACTTTTCCTTGGCGAGATGGCAGAAGAACTCATTCTCTCAGGTCAAAAGGTCAGCCCGTCGCGCCTCACTGAGCTTGGCTTCAGCTTTCATTATACTGAACTTGAAAAAGCCTTGGAACAGTGTTTCAATCTAAATATTGAAGAAAACCCCCTTAGCCCCTCATCACACTGATAGGTACTTTAAAGCTAAATGCACTTGGCAAAAAAAGATTCATTTCTTTTCTTGCCAAGCGCATATAATTAATGTACATTAAAGTCATATTTTTGTGAGATGTATGTTTTTATTGCTGAACACTCTGTACAATCACAAAAAGCCTTTATTTTTCAAAGTATTATATAAGCCTTACATGGTTACATCGAGATCAGATTTTTTGAGTGACAAGACAAAATCAAATACTGATTTTTAACAAAGCGCAAACTTTGTGCTTTTTTTCCCAAGGTAAAGCTAGTTTTGTAACTAGTCACAATAGGAAATAGGCAAACATGCCATAAAGGGGGTTATTACATGTCAATTCGTAAAGTATTGCTGTTATGTGGGCTGATGCTCATTGCTTGGTGTAGCATCGCCTTGGGCGCAGATACAAGTTCAGCAAGCCAAGAAATGCAAGATGCGGCTACGGCAGCATCGGGTGTTGCAATTTCGTGGTGGATTTGGCCCTTGGCCTTATTAATATTCTGTTTTATTCTTGGTATTATCGCCGTACTTGCAGGTGTAGGGGGCGGTGTGCTCTTTGTGCCGCTTGTCAGTGGATTTTTCCCATTTCACCTTGACTTTGTGCGCGGTGCCGGCCTTATGGTGGCACTTGCAGGAGCGCTAGCCGCAGGTCCGGGATTGCTGAGACGTAACTTTGCAAGTCTGCGCTTGGCCTTACCCATTGCCCTTGTGGCCTCCACATTTTCCATCGTGGGTGCCATGATCGGTCTTTCTTTGCCGGCGCACATTACGCAGCTTTGTCTTGGGGCTACCATTATGGGTATTGCCGTCCTACTTTTATTGGCAAAAAATTCCGTTGTTCCTGTAGTAACCAAGCAAGACGCACTTAGCGTAGCCTTTGGCATGCAAGGCATGTTCCTTGAGCCAAGCACCGGTGAAACCGTCGCTTGGAAAACACATCGCACCTTACAAGGCATGTTACTCTTCATCATCATTGGTATTATGGCGGGTATGTTTGGCCTTGGTGCTGGCTGGGCTAACGTGCCAGTGTTAAACTTGCTCATGGGTGTTCCCCTTAAAATTTCTGTAGGTACATCCAAATTCTTACTTTCCATCGCTGATACTTCTGCAGCATGGGTATACTTAAATCAAGGTGCAGTTCTGCCCATGATTGCCGTACCGTCTATTGTGGGACTTATGGCCGGCTCCATAGTAGGTGTTCGCCTACTTGCTCTTGCCAATCCCAAATTTATTCGAATTCTGGTTATTGCGGTTCTGTTGTTTGCAGGTTTCCAAGCCCTCTACAAAGGCTATACCTCTTCACAAGCAGTCTCTACACCTGCTGTGGAACAAACAGTTGATACCACAAAGCAAGAACCCGCAAAAGAATAAAGGAGTCTGTTATGGAAAATAAAGACGTTGCTGCCTCTCCGGCACAAATACGCTACGCAAATTTGCTAGGCATTATTTCTAATATTGGCCTTGTGGCACTGATTATCTCGTTTTGTATGTATGTGTTTGGCTTCTCCATTTCAGAGCCACATATTCCTGTGCATGAATTGGTAAATACTTGGGGATTAAGTTCTGCAGAGTTTAACAAAATGCACAATGTCCCCATTGGTTGGGGCTGGGCCACTGTCCTTGATCAGGGTGATTTTAGCAATTTTATCGGCATTGCCATCTTGGCCGGTGTGACTATTGTCTGTTATGCACAGCTTTGTGTTGACTTTATTCGCACCAATGAAAAGCTTATGGCCGGCATTGCTTTAGCTGAAATAATAGTTCTCATAGCTGCGGCCTCCGGCGTTGTTGGTGGTGCACACTAAAATTTAAATACATTGGGAGGCTCTGCCTCCCAAACCCACTGCCAAAGGGGTTTAACCCCTTTGGAAACCCTTATGCGCATTATTTTCAACAAATTGAAAATAATGCG
>CAYJHU010000169.1:0-5586 GCA_964369655.1 uncultured Desulfovibrionaceae bacterium
CAACGGGCGGCGAAGCCGTTTACGTTAGCGAACTTGTGAGCCTTACGTAAATAGAGAGCAAAGCGGGGGTTTGGGGGAGGGAACTTTTTTCAAAAAGTTCCCTCCCCCAAGAAAATAATCAACTATTATTTAAAAGCTTTTTCGAAGTTTGGAACAACTTGCTTTTTACGACTCATAACGCCGTCAAGCCATACGGACTTACCTTCAGCTTTAACACCAAAAGCTTTTTCAACTACTGAAGGATCATCGGAAACGATGAGCATTTCGGAGCCTTCTTTCATGATGTCAGTTAGGAGCAAGAATACAGAATGGCGTCCTTCGCTCTTAACAGAAGTAATTTCTTCATAAAGGCCATCTTTTACGGCATCAAGCATGCTTAAATCAACAACTTCCAGCTGACCAATACCTACTTTATTGCCGTTCATATCAAAGTCTTTGTAATCGCGGAAAACGAGGTCTTTCATGGAAGCGCCGTCAACAGCACTTTTCACCTTAAACATTTCCATGCCAAGGGCCATAACATCGTCAATACCACAAATTTTTGCCAAAGCTTCTACGGCTTTTTTATCAGCGTCGGTGCAAGTTACGGATTTGAACATAACGGTATCGGACAAAATAGCGCAAAGCATGCCGCCGGCGATGCCCTTAGGCACTTCTACACCATAAAAATCATACATACCCTTGATAACCGTTCCAGTACACCCTACTGGCCATGCCCAAATTTCGAGGGGGCCTGCGGTGGTTACATCACCAAGCTTATGGTGATCAACAATGCCTACAATTTCAGCACTATCAAGACCTTTTGGGCCTTGTGCTATGTCAGAAAAGTCAACAAGCGCGATTTTTTCATTGGCAACGCTATCAACAACGTCCGGTACACTAAGACCAAACTTTTTAAGAACAAATTCAGTTTCTGGTGTTGGAGCCCCTTGAGCCACAGGCTTGGCTTCCATGCCACGCTTTGTGTATAAATCAGCCACGGCAATGGCAGAAATAATGCTGTCAGTATCAGGATTCATATGCCCAATTACAAGTATAGCCATAATAAAAACTCCTCCATATTGATTGTTACTTTGACGCGGCTCACAGGCCGCAACACTTGCCATTTTGTTACTTTTAGCACAAAGCCTACAGCTTGCCAAGAACTAAAAGAACATTCAAAAAGATTTCTTTGCAATTTCTCCCTATAGTTATAAACATAATTGTCGAATATACTTAAAAGGTAACATGACGTTTTTGTGAATTTTTTAATAAAAAACTCTTCCTATTTATAGAGAGATTATATACCTTAACTTCACGCAATAAACATTACGAATTAAACGATACTATTCTAAATATAAGGAGTTTTTACATGCGCAAAGCCAATGAACGCTACACCATTGAAGGCATTGATTTTGATAACGTCTACAATCGCAACGAATTGGTAGTACGCCATGAGCTTAAAAGCCTAATCGAAGACGAACAACCCGAGCTCACCACCAAAGACATTTGTGACGTTTATGCACTTACCTTAAACGACTTCCCTGCACACTATGTACACTCCGGAACTATTGTTCTTTCACCCAATGTGGAGCGCGATGAAGTTATGAAGCAATTGCGCAATAATATCCTCTACGTACAATCACGCCCTAAAGATTAAAAATTGGCTAAGTCTTTGTGTATCATTCATAAAAAAAGCCCTATTTGCAGAGTAAATAGGGCTATAAAATATTATTCTGTTTATTTGATTTTATTTTTCAAACTCATAGGTGAATTCATCTCCTGTAAATTCAACAAAAATAAACCTTTCACGGCTAAGGTTTTTTCCACTAGGCTTGTTTCGCCCTAACACCTTAAAAGCATCACTTACCACATAGAAATCTTCGTCTTGCTTATTGCTGGTTTCACCGCTCCAAAAGAGGTCTGCCTTCGCGTTTTTTCCAAAGATATAAACGATATTATTAGTGGTAGCAATGATGATGTCTCTGCTGCTATTGGCATCAACACCCCACCAGCCCTGAGTCAACCAGCCGCTGGCCGAATCCTTATAATGCATAGCAACATATATTTTATATGGTGAGCTGTTTTCAAAAGTTATAGTTCTTTTTGCAAGTGCTTCGTAAGGCATGCAAACCAATACCACCAAAGCTAGTAAGAAAAAAGTTAAACGATTTTTCATGAATTCTCCTAAGTAATAAGTTACCTTAATAATAAACCACCACGTCAAAAAGCATTTTGAAGTTTTTACACGTCAGTGACTGCATCATATAAAAAGCCTGTACTTGGCAATATAGCTCAATAAAACGTAAGTATATTATTTCTTATGCAATGATGTAGCTTTGGTGGCACTTAACCATAAATCTATAGTTTTATATAACAAATCAGGATCTATGGGCTTGGACAAATGGTCATTCATGCCATTATTTAAGCTAATTTCCTTATCGCCTGTCATAGCGTGAGCAGACATAGCAATGATGGGAAGCTGTGTAAATCTTTCATTTCCGCGGATTGTACGTGCGGCCGTAAGTCCATCCATAACAGGCATTTGTATGTCCATAAAAACGATATCATAATTGCCGCGATTTACCATTTGTACGGCCTCATACCCATTATTAGCCACATCTACACTATGCCCCTGAGAGCTAATTAGCTCAACAGCAATAAGTTGATTAATTTCATTATCTTCTACAAGTAATATTTTTCCGGTCTCATTAAGAGAATGCGAAGAGGTATCACTCTCGACTTGAACATTTTCTTCAGTAGACACTTGAGTTTCTTCTTCTAATTCAAAGACGGCATGAAAGAAAAAGCGTGAGCCTTTGCCTACTTCACTTTCTACTCCAATGGAGCCTTGCATCATTTCTACAATACGCTTGGATATGGCAAGCCCAAGCCCCGTACCACCATATTTTCTTGTGGTAGACGTATCTGCTTGAGCAAAAGCTTTAAAAAGACGTGAGCGTTGTTCTTCAGAAAGTCCAATGCCTGTATCTTCTACAGAAAAGTGATAACATACAGTATGAGGATTTTCATGGGTAACATTGTCTATGGACACATTTACGCT
Organism: uncultured Desulfovibrionaceae bacterium; assembly: GCA_964369655.1. Taxonomy (GTDB): domain Bacteria; phylum Desulfobacterota; class Desulfovibrionia; order Desulfovibrionales; family Desulfovibrionaceae; genus CAYJAD01. The sequence goes on from CAYJHU010000169.1 coordinate 3,044, forward strand.
ACCATTTTCTGTAAATTTAATGGCATTACCTATAAGATTAATAAATACTTGTTTTAAGCGTAAAGGATCCCCAATAAGTTTTGTGTCTAAAATATTTTCGCTAAAAATTTCACCGTGAATATTTTTTTCTAAGAATTTAGGGGCAAAGAGCGTGCGTAATTCTTCTTGTAAATCAGCCAAGGAAAAAGCAACGTGCTCCATTTCCAGCTTGCCGGCTTCAATTTTAGAAAAATCTAAAATATCGTTGATGATGCGTAAAAGACTTTCAGCAGAATAGATAATCTTATCTACATAGAACCTTTGCTGCTCTTCCATTTTAGTGAGGGCAAGGATGTGCAGTAAACCTAAAATACCATTCATGGGCGTACGAATTTCGTGGCTCATATTGGCCAAAAATTCACCTTTAATACGTGAGTTTTTTTCTGCCTCATCGCGTGCTATGGTAAGTTCAAGGTGACTATCGGCAATTTCTGCCAGCATAGCTTTTTGCACGCTCACATCATTCAGGTAACTTATGATTTTTTCTTCACCGTTAATAATAAGCTTCTTTAAGGTGATTTCTACAGAAAAAGGCCTATTATCTTTAATATTAATAAGTTCACCTTCATCATAAGCATAGCCTGTTTCAATAGCCTCAGTAAAACGCTGATGAAAGACATGCGCCATAATTCGCCCATCTTTCTGTTTTTCGGGTATAGTTTTATGAAAGTTTTCTAAGTAATCTTCTCTAGATTTAAAGCCGTATAAAGAAAGAGTCGCTAAATTACACTCAACAGGTTTAGGGGTTTTATCCCAAATATTAATGGCATAAGGGGCAGAGTCTAAGATATTATTAATATCAGCAAGCCTTTGCTCTGCTTTTCTTATATTTTCTCGTACTTCTCGTAAGTCTTTATAGTAGACCACAACAATGTCTTCATCCCCATTTTTGGTACGTACAATTTTAGTTTCAATGGGAAAATCCTCTCCGTTAGCATCTACAAGCATCCACTCAAAACGTGTTTCACCATGTTCAAAGGCTTGTTGTAAATAGTAAGGGATAAGATCTTTAGAGCGCATGCCATTAGGTTGAAACTCAGGAAAAAGAGAGTAGAAAATTTTAACATACTCTTCCTTGCTTTTGACGCCAAAAAGATGCAACGTTGCTTCATTACAATCAATAAGCTCCATATCTTTATTCCATAAATCAACACCAATGGGGAGGTGCTTAAGCAAGAGCTCCATACGCTCATAACTATTAATAGTGCTATTAATAGGCAGTTCGTGCATATTTTTATCAGAAGTGTATGACAAAACATATTTTTTGCCTTGTAAATTAATACATACCAAGGCAATTCTTATAAAGAAAGGAGCTCCATCTTTTCCTATGTATGTCCATGTAAAATTACAATAACCTTCGTCAAAGGCTTGTTGTAAATAGCCTCTGAGTGTTTCATAAGAAGGGCTACCATCTGGTTGAAACTCCGGACTAAAGGTAAAAAATGTGGAGATAAATTCTTCTTTACTTACGCCAAAAAGCTCAAGACGTTTATTGGTGCAGTCTAAAAGCTGTAAGTCTTCATTCCAAAGCGTAGAGCCAAGAACGCTGGTATGCATAATTTCACGCGCCAACATATCTTGAGATTCTGGGCTTTGGTCACTGTGGGGGACTTTTGCAGATGGCATGGGAGTGAGCGTGCAGAGTAAATATTTTTCATTTTCATGCTCAACGCGCGTAAAATTTATATTTGCAACGATTTCTTTATCATTACTATCTGCAAAAACAAAAGCGCCCTGTGCTTGACCTTCCAAAAAGGCAAGTTGCATATATTCGCGCAAAACATCGGTAGAAATTTTCTGGCTAGGTTGCTGTTCAGGGTATAGTGTTTGGTGATTGCTTGTAAACGTAGCTACATCAGGTATTTTGAATAAATCGAGATAAGCTTTATTACAGTAAACACTTTCATAATTTTCATTCCAACAGCTTATGCATTGCGGAGCACTGTCAAGAAAAGTATATGCAAGTTGTGGGGTGCACGAAGAAGAGTTTAGCGACATTGTCATATATATACCTGACTATATTATAAGATATGTATTTAGGTAAAAGTATCTAGGTGAAGAGCTTTCACTGCTAGAGAAGTAATACATAAGTTCATTTTGGCAATACTTAATAACAGATTAATTTTAATTTACTAGAAGCTATCCCATAATTACGCAATAGCGCATTTCGAGTAGCTTCTAACGGCAGTGGAAACGGAAGCAGATTGTACTACTAGATAACGCTTGGTCATGCGTCCTGCACGACACAAGCTCTCGCAAGCGTCAGCGGCGACGGAAGTAAATTCCGTCTTGCTTTTGGCTTGCTCCCCTGCGGGGCTTGCCCACTTCCTGTGGGCAAATGTTAGCGTACTTGACAGTAAACAGTTATTTTTCAAACGGATACTAGATAACGCTTGGTCATGCGTCCTGCACGACACAAGCTCTCGCAAGCGTCAGCGGCGACGGAAGTAAATTCCGTCTTGCTTTTGGCTTGCTCCCCTGCGGGGCTTGCCCACTTCCTGTGG
>CAYJHU010000170.1:0-5571 GCA_964369655.1 uncultured Desulfovibrionaceae bacterium
GTGGTTACCACCCAACAGCTTCTAAGCTTGTACAACAAATGAAGCGTGACCGCGTACGCGCTCCTTTCATCGGTCCTGACGGCGTAAAAGACGATACCTTCATTAAGATGGCCGGTAAAGAGTCTGAAGGCGTATATGCTTCTTCCCCAAGTGATACCAGTAAACTTGCTGTTTACCAAAAGGCACGTGAGCAACATCTTGCTAAATATAAGGCTGAGCCAGGTGCTTTCTTCTATACCGCATATGCTGCTGCGCAAGCTCTTGTAAATGCAGTTGAAAAATCCGGTGGCACCGATCCTGTCAAAATCATGGAAGTGCTTCGCACCCAAGCCATTGAAACTCCTGCCGGTACCATTAAGTTTGATGCCAAGGGCGACCCTATTGGTGTTGGCCTTTCCATGTATCAAGTAAAAGATGGTAAATTCGTAGAAACCGAAAACAAAATAACCATTGACTAAAAACACTTATGGGGCCTTGGAGATTCTTCAAGGCCCCAGCTATGCGCATCTCTTGCTATATTTTAAGGGGCACACAGGCGGAAAATAATGGATATACAATATTTTATAGAACTTTTTTTTGGTGGTTTAACGCGCGGTAGTATTTATGCGCTCATTGCCTTAGGTTATACCTTAGTTTATGGTATCATTGAGCTTATTAACTTTGCGCATGGTGAAGTTTATATGATTGGGGCCTTTACGGCCTTTGTGGTGGCAAGTGCCCTTGGTATTATGGGCTTTCCTGCTTTAGCCATCCTCGTCATTGCTGCTTTGGTGGCTATTATATGGTGCGCCTCTTATGGCTACACCCTTGAAAAGGTCGCCTACAAGCCTTTGCGCGGCGCCCCAAGGCTTTCGCCTTTAATTTCTGCCATTGGTATGTCTATCTTTTTACAAAACTATGTAATTTTGGCTCAAACCTCTGACTTTGTGGCCTTTCCTCGCCTTATCCCCGACCTCGAATTTTTATATGCCTTAGACATTATGGGCTCAAGCGACTTTGTCATCCTTGTGGTCAGCACCATTGCCATGGTGGCACTGACCCTTTTTATTAGCTATACCACTCTTGGCAAAGCCATGCGTGCCACGGCGCAAAACCGCAAAATGGCTTTATTGCTTGGTATTGACGCAGATCGCATTATTTCCCTTACCTTTATCATCGGCTCATCCTTGGCGGCTGTGGGCGGCGTGCTCATTGCCTCGCACATGGGACAAGTCAACTTTGCCATCGGCTTTTTGGCTGGTATTAAAGCCTTTACGGCGGCAGTGCTTGGCGGCATCGGCTCCTTGCCCGGCGCCATGCTTGGCGGCATAGTGCTTGGCCTTTGCGAAAGCTTTGCCACCGGATATTTTTCCGGTAACTATGAGGACATGATTGCCTTTGCAATTCTTATCCTTATCCTTATTTTCAGACCCGATGGCATTTTAGGTAAAGCCAAGGTACAAAAGGTTTAGGGAGTTAGTATGCATACTCTTATTAAAGCTTGTATAGTGGCCGTCTGGTTTATGGTTTTAACCTTTCCACTTATGGGAATACAAATCAGCGCCGTAGACCAAAGTATTAACATTCGCTATGAGCGTGTAGCCTTTATGGGAATTGCTACCTTTATATTAGCAATTGTGTGGCATATTTGCTTTAGCCGTAAGGCTCTTGGCCTGCCCATTATCCCCATTCCTAAGGCTTTTAGTTCCAAAACAAGTGAGCTTTTTAGCACGACGCTTTTTAAGCGTGGCCTGCCCTTATTTATCCTTATAGGGCTTGTGGTTATGCCCAATGTCAGCTCCATGTATCAAACAAATATTATGATTTCAGCCTTGCTCTATGTCATGCTGGCGCTGGGTCTGAATATTGTGGTGGGTATTGCCGGACAGTTGGTGCTTGGCTATGTGGCTTTTTATGCTGTGGGTGCTTATACCTATGCATTGCTTAATCAATTTTTTGGCATGGGCTTTTGGATTTGCCTTCCCCTTGGGGGACTAGTGGCCATTCTTTTTGGTCTTGCATTGGGTTTTCCAGTCTTACGCTTACGTGGTGACTATCTTGCCATTGTAACCCTCGGTTTTGGTGAAATTGTTCGTCTTTTCTTGCAAAACTGGAGTGACCTTACCGGCGGGCCGCGCGGCGTATCCAACATCCCAGCGCCCTCATTTTTTGATATGAAGATGGATTTGCCCGAAACCACCACCTATATTTATTATTTGGTGCTGGTGGCTGTACTTATTACCATCTTGGTTATCTCACGTATTAAAAATTCACGTGTGGGGCTGGCCTTGCAAGCTCTGCGCGAAGACGAAATAGCCGCAGAAGCCATGGGCATTGATATTACCAAGGTTAAGCTTTCTGCTTTTGCTTTGGCTTCTTGCTGGGCAGGCTTTGCAGGTGTTATCTTTGCCGCCAAAACAAGCTTTATTAACCCTGCAAGCTTTACCTTTATGGAATCAGCCATGATTCTTTCCATGGTGGTGCTTGGCGGTATGGGCTCCATTACAGGCGTTACCATTGCGGCCATGATCTTGGTGCTTGCACCGGAATATTTACGAGCATTTTCAGAGTATCGCATGCTCATTTTTGGAGCTGTCATGGTGCTAATGATGATCTTCCGCCCGCAAGGCCTTGTGACCGGAGAGCAACGACGCTACAAAGTTAATACAGGCAGCAAGGAGCAAAAAGCATGAATCCCGTCTTAGAAGTAACGTCATTGTCTCGCAATTTTGGCGGTTTACGTGCCGTAAACGAAGTAGACATTACCATTAATCAAGGCGAAATTGTGGCACTTATCGGGCCCAATGGTGCAGGTAAAACTACGTTTTTTAACTGCATTACTGGCATTTACCTCCCCAGTGAGGGCGATGTGTACTTGCATACCGCCGACGGTAAAAAGCAGCACTTAAACGGATTAAAACCGCACATCATTACCACCCTTGGCATGGCGCGTACTTTTCAAAATATTCGCCTTCTTCAAGAAATGACCGTGCTTGAAAATGTTATGATTGGGCGTCATTGTCGCACCAAGGCCGGAATTTTGGGCGCTATTTTACGCGATAAAAAAACCCGAAAAGAAGAACAAGATACGGTAGATTATAGTTATGAACTTTTGCGCTCCTTAAACTTGCACGAAGTTTATGACGAAAAAGCAAAGAATCTATCCTATGGGGCGCAGCGTCGTTTAGAAATTGCACGCGCCATGGCCACAGAGCCAAGATTGCTCTTACTCGATGAACCGGCCGCCGGTATGAACCCCAATGAAACACTGGAGCTTGAAGGCTTAGTGCAACAAATTCGTGAACAATTTAAGCTTTCTATCTTACTCATTGAACACGATATGAATATGGTTATGTCCATGTCAGATCGCATTTATGTGATGGAATATGGTTCACGCATTGCCGCAGGAACGCCGGAAGAAATCCGCCAAAACCCTGATGTTATTAAGGCTTATCTTGGTGAGGATGCTCATGCTTAAATTGCAAAATGTTAATACTTTTTATGGCAATATCCAAGCCTTGCGTGATGTGAGCTTAAACATCAAACAGGGTGAAATTGTAACTCTTATTGGTGCTAACGGCGCCGGAAAGAGCACGACGCTCATGTCTATTTGTGGCATAAATTCAGTGCGTAACGGCGAAATCTTATTTGAAGATGAGCCCATTCATACCCTTAAGCCACACGAAATCGTCAAGCTTGGCGTAAGTCAAGTGCCTGAAGGACGACTGATTTTTCCTGACTTGACTGTACAAGAAAATATTGATTTGGGCGCTTTTTTGCGTAAAGACAAAGCAGAAATAGCCAGAGATCAAGAATATGTTTTTTCCCTCTTTCCCATCTTGGCAGAAAGACGCAAACAAAGTGGTGGTACACTTTCCGGCGGTGAACAGCAAATGCTTGCCATTTCACGTGCACTGATGGGTAGGCCAAGGCTTTTGCTTCTTGATGAACCATCCTTGGGTTTAGCACCTATTATCATTAGACAAATTTTTTCAATTATTGAACAGGTTAATGCTAATGGCATGACGGTTTTCCTTGTAGAACAAAATGCAAACCAAGCCTTACGCATAGCACATCGTGGTTATGTGATGGAAAATGGACGCATAGTTAAAGAAGACACAGCAGAAGCTTTACTCTCAAGCCCTGAAGTGCGTGAGGCATATCTTGGCGGAATCTAGTCAAACCTTAAAAACTGTTTGTTAATACTTTTTAAGCCTCTTGCATATCAATAAGCAAGGGGCTTATTTTGTATATAAAAGTTAAAAATAAATAAATAAAAATCTTGCCTTATACTTAATCATAGTTTATCAATTTATCTAATAATAGGATTTTTTTAAGCACACGCTTAAATTAGTTTTCCAATGCTTTCAGAATTTAGAGGTGTTCATGAAGACATATTTTTTGCGTTTAATAAAGAAATATCGAAACTTTCATCCCGAAAAATTTATGGCTGTGGCGGTTAATTTAGAGTCTTCACGCACTAGTGAAGTAGTTCTTTATGTCGTTGGTGCACTCTTACTTTCTTTGCCCCTTATACTCTTTTTTTTCGCTAGAAACAAAAAAAGAGCACAAGAAGAATGTTTTGACTTTACCTTGGATAATGACGGAGTCATCAAACAAGTTCTTTGTAAAGCAAGGGAAAAAGGCGTACATTTTGATTTAATTTGCACCCGTCTTGGCATTAAACAGCGTCATCTTACAGTTTACTATATTCCTGATAGCAAAGAAGAAGGTATGGTTTATAAATACCTTGAAGAGATGGGTGATCCATACTTTTCTTCCTCAGAGGCCAGTGATCTCATTGATCAGGTAGGCAAGGGTGAAACCAAAATATGCTCATCTCAAGATCAATTTGCTTACTCATACATGTTTTTGTACATCCCAGAAGGAAATATCACCGCCGGCTGGGATGACGCCCCCATTGATGTTTACTTTGAGCTTAAGGTGCACGGGCAAAGCACTTTGTATCACTTTGCCTCCTTTGTACAAAAGATTTTCATGGTAGGCGGAAAAAGCTATATACAAATTATTCACCCAACTGTTTTAAGCGATTCGCAAAGTAAGGAAGAAGTACGCATTGAGCCAGAGCCGGAAACCATTGAAGTGTCCTCGGTGTGGATGTACCCCAAGTATAGCCACTTTTTACCCAAACAAATGTCTGAGCTTGGCAAGGCCATGGCTTCCTCTCATGCAGATGGCAAAAGCAATTTTAGCATAGTTAATATTTCTGCCACCGGTGCACGCTTGCGCTTTCTCAAGGAAGATCTCGAAAAACTCCCCTTTACTGTAGAAAAACATGTTGAAGCGTGTTTCTTTGTTTCTGTAAAAACCACGCACGAAAGATCAAAACGCATGATGCTGTGGCTTATGTGTGAGTGCAAAGGGCTCGTTGCCAGCAGTGATAAAGAATATATGGATGTACGTTTTACCTTTACACATTGGGAACAAATTTTTGAGCAAAGCTCCTCCATTACATGGAAAGCCGCTACAGATTTTCACCGCGTTCCACCTATACTGCATTGGATTATGGCTAATTCAAGTAGCAAAGATAAATAATTTTGTGGGGATTTTCTGGGGGAAACTTTCTTGAAA
>CAYJHU010000171.1:0-5556 GCA_964369655.1 uncultured Desulfovibrionaceae bacterium
TCTAAAACTTCATGCCCCGTGATGTTTTGTTGTGGCATGAATGCTATCGCAACCAACTTTTTTTGAGGGGGTGGGGGTGGGTGGGGAAACTTTTTTTCAAAAAAGTTTCTCTTCCCACAAAAAATAAAAACAAAATAAAATAATAAAATTAAATCTTTGCTGCATGATTGAGCGGCCCGTGGCCTTGGCCGGGGGTATAGCTCTTGCGTAGGGCAAGATTCACGTATTCTTGAGCTTTTTTTACGGATACCGAGAGCGGCATGCCAAGACCAAGATAGGTGGCGATGGCGGCGGAGAGCGTGCAACCTGTACCGTGGTTATTAATGGTGGTTACGTGGGCTTGTTGTAGGGCTTGCGGCTTTTCATTAGGCAGGCACAGCCAGTCAGTGACCATGATGGAAGATTCAAAGTGCCCGCCCTTGATGAGCACGGCTTTGGCACCAAGCGCCATTAAGTCGTTGGCAATGCCTTCTACGTCTTCACTGCTTTCAAGCTTTTTGCCGGTGAGTAACTCAGCTTCCGGCTTATTGGGGGTGAGTAGGGTGGCTAGGGGGATGATGTGCTCTTTGAGGGTGCTTATGGCATCTTCTTGTAAGAGGGTATGGCCACTTTGGCTGACGCATACCGGATCAACTATGATGGGAAAACTTACTTTTTTAAGCTCTTTTGCAAGGGCAAGCATGATGGGTGTGGAAAAAAGCATACCGGTTTTGGCGGCGGCCACGGAAAAGCCTTCTTGGACAGCATGAAGCTGTGCCACTACAAAGTCAGGCTCAGGAGCGTGGATGGCGCTAACGCCAGTGCCATTTTGTGCGGTAAGGGCTGTGATGACGCTCATGCCATAACCGCCAAGGGCCATAATGGTTTTTAAATCTGCTTGAATGCCTGCACCACCACCGGAGTCAGAACCGGCAATGGTTAAAATATTAGGTGGTTGTAGCATGGTATTCCCTACTGTTTTAGAAAGTTTAAATATCAGGCTGCCCTAAAAGCGCAAATTGTGGCGTCAGACTCGTTTTTTGCTCCAGTTACGTATGTCTTGATAAGCGCTCTCCGCAAAAAACTTCGTCTTCCTTGCACTTTACGCTTTTTGAACACCCTATGTAATGTATATCAGTAAATCTTAATAAGTCAGATAAGATAAAAGCATTTTTTATTTACGAAGTAAATAAAAAATGCCAATAAAAGTTTTTTGATGGGGGTCTGGGGGAAACTTTCTTTCAAGAAAGTTTCCCCCAGAAAAATTTATTAATTCCTAACTTACTGAATCTTTTTCCACCAAGTGCTGAATGTTTGCTCATGGTTATTAAGGTCAATGATTTCGCCAATCATGGGTGTGATAAGCTTGTAATCTTTGCCCTTGCTGGCTTCTTCTATCATGTTTAGTGGTGCCTTCCAAGGATGTAGGGCAATGGCAAATTTGCTGTTGTGGCAAGGGAGAAGTCGTTTGGAACCAAGCTCTTCGGCGGCCTTGGCGGCATACTCTGGGAGTAAGTGAATGTGTGGCCAGCCATCGGGATTAAATTGGCCAACGTCCATAATGCTGAGGTCAAAGGGGCCGAGTTTTTCTGCAATTTCAGAAAGATGCTTCCCGTGTCCCGTATCACCGGTGTAAAAGATTTTAAGTTCTGGTGTGATGAAAGCAAGGCCGGCCCAAAGGGTTTTGTTTTTGTCAAAAAGGCGGCTGGAGTAGTGGCGTGCAGGTAAAATATGAACAGTGACATCTTTACCAAGGTCTACTTTATCATACCAATATCCTTCCCAAATTTGGTCAGGTTTATAGCCCCAATGTTCAAGGTGCGCACCAACGCCAATGGGGGTGATAACTTTTTTTACCTTACCCTGCATTGCTTTCATGACCTCATAGTCCAGATGGTCGTAGTGGTCGTGCGAAATGAGGATATAGTCAATGGGGGGCATATCGCTTACGCTGTAAACATTGGTGCCCTCAAAGGCTCTGTTTAAGATGGAAAATGGCGCAGCATAAGGGCTAAATACAGGGTCGATAAGCATATGTATGCCGTTTAATTGCATATAGTATGATGAATGCCCAAGGGGGATGAGAACATTCTTCAGCGGCTCATTGGCGGCAAGAGCTTTAAGGTCAGTTTTGACCGTAGGGATAGGCTCTTGAGGGGTGCGGTCACCGCTTTTGTTGAAGTGTATGTCATACATGCGCACCAAGAAGTTATCCTTCACTAAATTGGTGGGTTCAGCTTCGGTATTAGAAAAAACACCATCCTTAAAGTTGGGGTATTGTTTCATTTTTTCTAGACGATCACCGCTTGGGCTTGCGCCAAAACGCTCGTGCTTAAGTTCCACGTAGCCATAGCCGCCAAGGGCAAGTAAGAGCAATGCCAATAAGCATAGTATTTTTTTCATTTTTCTATATCCGTATGCTATTATTCTTTCACGTATTCCACTTCAATTTCAGGGAATTCGTCCTCATCTTCCACTTCTACTTCTTTGAAATGTATGAGCGGTGCATTTTGATCAAGAGCATCGCGCATTTTCCAAAGATGGGCCACAAGTTCATCAATTCCTTGACCATACATAGCAGAAATAAAGAAGATGGGGCGCTTATCGGCTTTAGCACGTTCTTGCAAAGCGTGTAGCGTTTCTTCATCAACGGTATCAATTTTATTAATAACTTCCACCTGAACGCGCTCGCCAAGGGCTGGATCAAATTGACAAAGTTCTGAATTGATAAGCTCAAAACCTGCCCAGGGATTGTCGGTGTCCACGTCTTCAATACTTAAAATATGTACAATAAAGCGGGTGCGCTCAACGTGTTTTAAAAAGCGTGTTCCAAGGCCTTGTCCGGTGTGTGCGCCTTCAATAAGACCCGGAATGTCGGCAATAACCATGCGCCTGCCGGGGTCAAATTCATCAATCATAACACCAAGGTTTGGAATAAGTGTGGTGAAAGGATAAGCGGCAATTTTGGGGCGCGCTGCGGATACTTTGGATATGAAGGTAGACTTGCCGGCATTTGGAAGTCCCACAAGTCCGGCATCGGCAAGGATTTTGAGCTCAAGGCGCAGGCTACGCTCTTCGCCGGGTTCGCCGGGCTGTGAAAAACGAGGAGCGCGCATGGTGGAGGATTTAAAATGCTCATTACCTTTACCGCCGCGTCCGCCGCGAGCAAGGATAAATTCTGCTTCTGGATCGGTAAGGTCAGCCACGAGCACTTCGCCCTCTGGGGTTTGCTCATAAATAAGCGTACCTTCAGGCAAATGCAAGACAAGGGTTTCACCTTTGCGGCCGTGACACTGACTGCCCATGCCGGGTTGTCCGTTTTGGGCTTCATAATTACGCTTTAAGCGAAAGTCATAAAGGCTTAAGAGTCGCGCATCGGCACGCACCAAAACATTACCACCGTCGCCACCATCGCCACCATCCGGTCCGCCACGCGGCACAAACTTTTCCCGGCGAAAGGAAATGCATCCATGTCCGCCTTTACCGGCTTTTACCGAAATGACGGCTTCATCCACAAATCTCATAATAATACTCGCTTATATAAAAACACAAAGCCGCTCCGGAAATTCTTGAAAGAATTCCTAAGCGGCGGTGTTTTGTGTTAGTTTTGAGGAAATATCCCCAAAGCTATTAAACTGCTTCGATGTGATCTCTCGTCAATACGCGACGTTTACGCATGTATTTTTCATATTTCACAACGCCATCAACTTTGGCAAAAAGTGTAAAGTCACGTCCCATGCCCACATTGTCACCAGGGTGAACTTTTGTGCCAAGTTGACGAACAAGAATGTTGCCGGCAGCTACTTTTTGACCGCCAAAACGCTTTACACCGCGTCTTTGCCCTTCACTATCGCGTCCGTTGCGCGATGATCCGCCTGCTTTTTTATGTGCCATTAGATATCTCCTTAACAGCCTATAAGATACCCAAATTAATGTGTATCAAACGTATTGGCAAAATATTTTAGGCAGAAATGCCCACAACCTTAAGTGTGGTCAAATCTTGGCGATGACCACGTAATTTACGTGAGTCATTACGGCGCCAGCGCTTGAAAACCATTATTTTCTCGCCGCGGCTTTGGCTCATAACTTCGCATTTAACACTGGCATTTTCCACATAAGGAGCACCAACTTTGAAATTATCGCCACCAAGCATAAGAACCTTATCCAAAGTTAGCGACTCGCCAACTTCTACATTAAGGTGATCAACTACAAACTTACAGCCTTCTTCAACGCGGAATTGTTTGCCGCAGGCTTCGACTATTGCGTACATATAAAAACCTCCAAAAGAGAAAGTGGTATTTGCCTTACTTTCTCGACTTTGTCAAGAGAGAATATGACTCCACTAAAAATAAATTTATGTTTTGAAAAAACATGCTAAAATATATTGGTTTTTCTTGGGGGAAAACTTTTGTGAACAAAAGTTTTCCCCCAAGACCCCCTTTCAAAAAACTTTAGCGGCGGCAAAGTCTTGTAATTAAAGATATATTTTCCGCAGCAAAGTTTGGAAAGGGGGAGTAAAAACTTTTATAATGAAGCTTTAAGTCTTGCAAGAGCCTCATCGGTAGCGCTTGGGGCCGCAAATGCGGTAAAGCGCGCATAACTTTCGCCGCTTGGGCCAAAGCCGGCACCAGGCGTGCAAACAACATGCGCATTATCAAGAACTTTCTGGAAGAAGTCCCATGAAGGCATGTAGTTACCGTTAACTTTTGGAGTGCGAATCCATACGTATGGAGCATGCTCGCCGCCATAAACTTCTAGACCCATCTCGATAAGAGTGTTGCGAACTTTGCCGGCATTTTCCATATAGCCTTTAATGATGGCTTGGCTTTCGGCTAGTCCTTCGGCGCTATGCACAGCAGCAGCGGCTTTTTGGACAATGTAGGGGCAGCCATTGTACTTGGTGCACTGGCGGCGGTTCCACATGCCATGCAAGTCAATGTTTTTGCCATTAACCTGCAAGTCTTTGGGAACAACAGTATAAGCGCAACGTAAACCTGTAAAACCTGCGGTTTTGGAGTAGGAGCGAAACTCTACAGCAACTTCGCGAGCGCCGGAAATTTCATAAATACTATGCGGTACATCGTCGGAAGAAATAAAGGCTTTGTATGCAGAATCATACAAAATAATAGCGCCGTTTTGACGTGCATAATCTACCCAAGCCTTCAAAGCCTCGCGTGAAAGCACTGTTCCCGTGGGGTTATTTGGATAGCAAAGATAGATAACATCTGGAGTTTCCTTCGGAAAATCGGGTACAAAATCATTTTCTGCCGTGCAAGGAAGATAAATCAACTTATCCCAATGATCATTAACATAGGAGCCGGTGCGTCCGCTCATGGCATTGGAGTCTACGTAGACGGGATATACCGGATCAGTAACAGCAATGCGCAAAGTATCGGCAAAAAGCTCTTGGAAATTACCAACGTCGCACTTGGCACCGTCACTGACAAAAATTTCATCGGCTTGGATGTCCATACCGCGAGCTTTATAATCGGTGTCGGCAATGGCTTCGCGCAAAAAAGCATAGCCTTGCTCAGGGCCATAGCCCTTAAAGCCTTCTTTTACAGCCATTTCGTCAGT
>CAYJHU010000172.1:0-5533 GCA_964369655.1 uncultured Desulfovibrionaceae bacterium
TTTACCTCTGCACGTTTGCTTTTAGACTTTAAGCGATTTCTAAAATTTTACCTGCAAAGTTATATTTGAAAATAATTGTGCAGAGGTCTCTATGTAAGAGGTAGGCGCCAGAGGGTATTATGTTCGAGCAGTTTTTGCCAGCGTAGAAAAAAATCTTTGGAAAGAGAAGGATAATGTTCGCTCAAAGTATGTGTAAATGCCCCGGATTCATTAAAAATATTAAGGCGTTTTTGTAGCTCTTCCTTGCTCTTATAGATGTGACTGTAATGCCAAATGGTGAGCGTGGGTGCAAGCACGGGGGCGGAGCTTAGCCCTTCAAGCTTTTCATGTACCGTATTTATAAAGTGTACTTTACTACCCTTGGCGTAGGGAAAAAGGCGTAATTGCACATCCGGCCAGAGGCCATGCCCCATGCGTACATGCTCACTGTCGCCTTCAAAGGTCATGCGCGGAAAAATAATACCGCCGGTATAATGTGCTAAATCAAGATTTTTCAGCACTTCCCAAGTTTGTGCATCAAGGCGCTCATCGGCATCAAGATAGAGCACAAAATCTCCTGTGCTTTCCTTAAGTAGTCTATTACGCTGAGCAGAAAAATCTCTTTGCAAGGTATGAGAAAATTGCTTAAGCGGTGCGGCGCAAGGGTAGGGATGCTCATAGTTTTCTGCATCCCAAATCACAAGCACTTCGTGTAGCCATGGCGGAAGATGTGCAAAAAAATCGGAAAGATGTGGCTCATTGGGCTGAGCAATAAGGTGTAAGCTGAGGCGCGTTTTTTGGTCGCAAGCCTCTAGCTTTTCTGCTTGGCTACCAAGGAAGAGCTTACGCCATGTTTGTAAAGCTTCGCTACGCTCTTGAGGAGCTTGGCATGAAATGATTGAGCATTTTTCTGCCTCAAGTCCAAGGATTGAAGTGAGCATAAAAAGCGCCCAGGGTGATGAATCATAGAGCACATGTATCTGCTTTGCTAGGCGAAACTGTACTTGATAGGCCATGGCGGCGTCTGCCTGTGTTTCTAAAGTAAGAATATGTGCAGGGCTTTGTATTTTTTGTAACTCTTGCAAAAGCTTGAGGCTATAATCACTGTCAGCCCCTAAAAGAATATAACAATGCGTGCCCTTTGCTTCACCCATGCGTACAATTCGTTCCGCATCCATGGCTGTGTGCGTATGACTTGTGCTTGTCTTAGAAAGATGGCTTTGCCATTGCAAAAGCTCATGGCTGTATTCATACCAGAGTGGAGCGAACTTGTGGAGCTTTTGCAACATGCTTATGCCTGATTTTTTTTGTAATTTTTTGCAAGAGTGACAAAATTTTCTGCCCACCAGGGACAGGTGGGAGCAAAAATATGTGTGTAGCTTGCAAAGGTGCTATGAATTAGAAGCCCATCGCAGTGAATCGTGTTATTTATCAGTAAAGCCCCCATACCTTTGCCTTTACTGAGATTGAGGCAAACATTTGCTTGTAATTCAGCTAAATTATCAGCAACGCATTCGGAATAGTGAAATTCATGCCCTTTAAATTCTGTATTAATGGGATGAAAAGGATTTTGAGCGCATACCTTGGCTTTAATATAACCAAGCCCTTGTGGTTTGGGGTGGAAACACGTTGCAACAGGAAAAACACCGGTCATGGGATAATGTGTATTTTCGCGTATCAACTCTTTGGCGAGGAGCATAAAGCCGCCGCATTCGGCATAAATGGGCATATTGCGAGCTGAGTATTCCTTGATAACAGGCAAATGAGGGGAGGAGGCAATGCGCTCAGCATATTCTTCAGGATAGCCACCACCAAGATAGAGGCCGTGTAAATTCTCTGGCCAAGGTGTCGTATCTAGAATGGAAAGCGGCACAAGCTCTGCCCCTGCGCGTTGCAAGGCTTCTAAATTTTCCGCATAGTAAAACCAAAAGGCATCATCGTAAATATAGCCGATGCGTGGTGCGCTTTGCCCTAAATCCACAGGCGCTTTTTCCCAAAAGGAATTACTGTGCTCCAAGGCGGGCGCACTCTTGGCTATATTATAGATACGGTCAAGGTCGCAGTGCTCTGTAATAAATTTGCCTAGCATATCAAGCACATGATCAGCGCTCTCGCTTTGACTTAGCCCCATGTGACGCTCAGGAAGTGGATTTTCTTTGAGCCTTGGTAAGGCGCCAAGCACTGGAATGTCTGTGTATTCTTCGATGCTTGCACGAACTATATTTTCGTGTCTGCTCGATCCTACTTGATTGAGCACAACGCCAGCAATATGTATGTCTTTTTCAAAATTTGCCATGCCGCTTAGCAAAGCTGCAGAAGTACGTGTCATCTTAGTGACATCTAAGGATAAAATGATAGGAGCTTTAAGCTGGCGAGCTAGTTCGCTGGTGGCGGCGGAGCCACGTACATCTTGCCCATCAAAGAGGCCGCGATTTCCCTCAGTAAGTGCAATATCATATTGCTCTTTACCAAAGGCGTGCACAAAAAGGCTTTGTAATTTTTCAGCTTCTAAAAAATATGGATCAAGATTGGTGCAGGGAGCGTGGCTTGCAAGCGTGAGCCAGCGCGCATCTATATAGTCCGGCCCTTTTTTGTAGGCCTTAACGGCGAGGCCTTTTTGTAAAAAAGCACGGCAAAGCCCAAGGGAGAGCAAAGTCTTGCCCCCACCACCGCGTAAGGCAGATATGATAAGACGTGGGACATTGCTTTGCATGGTGTTGCCTTTTATGCGTTGCGTGCATTTCATTTCTAAATAAATGACAAGAAAATTAAATTAGATAGAAGTTATTTAGCCTTCTTGAATGTTCTGTGATAAGCGCCTTTGTAATCGCACATAAGTGTATTCTCATAGCAAGTGCCAGAGTCGTGCAAAGGAAATTGCACCTTGACCAGCGGTACATTAACTTTTTTACCTACCTTGCCAAAATGCTGCTTCATTTCTCTTTCACCGCAGATGAAGGTGATTTCTTTGCCATCTGCTTGTTTGACCTTAGTCCAAGGCATATCGCCCCACATAGTTTCCACATACACGCCTTTGGCAGTGCCGGCAGGGCCAAAGTTGATTTCGGCGCATTGCTTTTGCGCATGAGCAAGGCTTGGAAGTACAAGGGTAAAAAGGCCAACTATAATGGTAAACTTCATAACTTCCCCCTCATAAAAAAGAAAAGGGACAAAATCAAGTTCTTGTCCCTCTCAAATCAAAGTTCTATACCCCTCCTAAGTGGAGAGGAAAAACTAACTAGTCTTCGCCTTCAGCAGCAGACTGTTTGCCGGCGCCTTTAAGGCCATACATGGTTGTGGAACCAGAAGACCAGTATTCCAGCACGTCTTCATTCACGAGCTTGGTTAAGATTTTCTTCACATCGCGTGGGCCTTTGCCTTCGAAAAGGGGAAGGAAATCTTGAAAATAGAACTTGGATTTACCAGTTTTGCTGGTAAGGAACTCAGTGACAATGGTTTTTTCGTCGCTCATGTTTTTCTCCGAGACAGATTGCTTAAGAATTATTTAACCCGGCGACTTAATAAGCCGCCGGGAATTTTAGCAATCTTTGTTAGAACTTGAATTGCGTGCTTTGACGCCAAGTGTAATACGCAGGATCGCGGAAGTCATCGATCAAGTGGTGAGTAAATTCAAGACCAGTTTTCTTGAAGAAACTTTCCCAACCGATGCGCTCAGCCCAATCGCCGATACGTTCGTATTTGTTCGCTTCTTTAGCATACACTTCAACAATGTGCTTTACAGCCTTGGTGAGTGTGGGCCAGCGAGGTGGTTCGTTGGGGATGTAACCCACAACAACCTTAGAGAACTTAGGCATGGAAATACGGTTAGAAACCTTACCACCAACCATGATAGCAACGCCGTCGCCTTCGCCATCAGAGATAGGAAGTGCAGGGCACATGGTGTAGCAGTTACCGCAGTACATGCAGCGCTCATTTTTAATGGAGATAGAGTTTTTCTTCTCGCCATTAACTTCTACCTTGGTTGGGCGCACAGCTGCTGTTGGGCAGGAGGCAACGGCCAAGGGGATTTCGCAAAGTTGGTCAGCCCATTCGTGGTCAATCATTGGAGGCTTACGGTGAATACCTACAAGACCGATATCGGAGCAGTGCACAGCACCACACATGTTGATACAACATGCAAGGGAGATACGCACAGGAGCAGGCATACGCATGCTTTGGAAGTCAGCAAACACTTCGTCCATCACAGCTTTAACTGGGCCAGAGGCGTCAGTTGCAGGGGTGTGGCAGTGTACCCAACCTTGAGTGTGCACGATGTTGCTGATACCAGCGCCAGTGCCGCCCACAGGGAACTTATAAGAACCTGCGTCAAACTTACGGGATTCAAGGTCAGCCTTAAGAGCTTTCATAGCTTCTTCGGTTTCGACCATGAATTCAATGTTGTTACGTGTTGTAAAACGTAAGTGACCGTCGCAATATTTATCAGCAATTTCGCAAGCTTCGCGAATAAGAGTGATAGACATAAGACGAGCTGTACCAACACGTACGGTATATACTTTATCGCCACTTTCAGCAACGTGCACGAGCACGCCTGGCTCTAAGATTTCATGATAGAGCCATTTGCCGAAGTTTTTAGCAATAACAGGTTGAAAAGCTTCGTTATATGGACGTGGGCCAATATCAGTAATACGGCCTTCCATTGGTTTAGCGGGATTGTACCCGGAAGAAATATGTGCCATGGTGTACTACCCCCTAGTTTAGCGTTGGTGTCTTTTGCGATATGCTTCAAGGTCACGATCCCAACCACCAGGTACTTCTTCTTCTTTGAAGAAGATGTATGGGTTAGAACGTGGTTCCTTAACATGTTGCGCCATTGCCGGAGTGTCGGTAACTTCAAGCAGCTTCTGGAAAGAAAGACGCTTCATTGTTTCGCCAAGACGCTCGCGGTTTTTGCCTTCTTCCATCCACCAGTCCCAAATCTTTTCGATTACTTCTTTTACTTCGTCGAAAGGTTCGTCGGCTGCGATGAAAGGAACAAGCAAGGAGCCCATTTGAGCACCGTCAACAACAGGAGCTTTAGCACCGCAAAGGATAGATGCGCCGCGCTCATCGCCAATGCGAAGGGCTTGGGGCATGGTGTTGATGCAGTGCATGCAGCGTACGCATTCAGCAGTGTTGATGGAAACTTTGCTGCCATCATACTTGAAAGCGCGACCTGGGCAAAGGTCTTGAACTTCTTTTACGATATCAAAAGCACCCCAATCGCCTTGGGCGTGAGCGCCGGCGTTAGGAGCAATGCTACCATCAACATAGCCCTTTACAGCGGCTTGGTCGATTTTGATGTCGTCTTTCCAGGTACCTACAACTGCAAAGTCAGAACGAGCCATAGCTGCTACGCAACCATTTGGACATCCGTCAAACTTAAACTTAAATTTGTAAGGGAAAGCAGGGCGGTGCAATTCGTCTTGGTAGTCCATGGTGAGCTGATAGCACATGGCCTGGGTGTTGTAGCACGCATATTCACAGCGGCTTTGTCCAAGACAGGACTCAGGGGTACGCAAGTTAGAACCGGAACCACCAAGGTCAACTTCCATAT
>CAYJHU010000173.1:0-5521 GCA_964369655.1 uncultured Desulfovibrionaceae bacterium
AATAAATCATTGTATAAACCTTGCTGAATTTGTTTTTGCACATCTTGCATGGCAAGGCGTGCCCCTTGGATATCCGGCCTTATGTCCATGATGGGCGAAGCTGCTTGCGGACTTTGTCCGGGCAAAGCTTCCACGTAGTTGACGCCGCCTGGGGTCAAATCAAGTCCCACGCTTTTGAGCGATGCAGCCACAGCCGTGGGCGGATCTACGGATTTATGTATGGCTTTTAGCATGGTTATACCCATTTGCTGTAGCATGCGGCAATCCGGTAAAACGTCCATGGCTGGACTTCTGCCGTAGACATCATTGCCCGCCACGTCCCAGCGAACCCCAAATCCCGGAAATTCCGCAAAGCCTGCCTCAGACAAAATCTGCCTGTCCGCTTGTGCCCCTTCCAGCCAATACACAGAAGCAAAGGGCATATGCTTTTTTCCGCAACGATCCGCATTGCGGTCTTTGCGCGGATAAATTGCATGCACTACCACATGGTTAACATCATCCTTGGCATAACCTCTCTCGGCCATGCGCTGTAGATGATGCGGCAAGCGCTTTAGCCCAAAGTGCTGCACGAGCTGCCGCGTGCTCATGCAAAATCGCCTAAAAACCACATCCACTTTTTGGCGCGCATTGGTATCAAGGCAATATTCACCGGTGCAAAAAGGTACAAAACGAAAGCCATGCTCAAAGTCCGCAAGCTCCAGCATAAAAGCCGTCCCAAAGGTTCCAAGCTCACCATAAAGCGTGTGCACGGCATTATAAAAATTTGAGCCACTAAAAACTTTTCCCATGCGTTTGCTCACGTCCATAAGCCATTCTTTCATGGGGGCATGTTTGGCAAGCTCATTGTCTTCAAGGCTTAGCTGAAACCAAGGCCGCGCAGGGCTTGTCATGCCGCCTTGCAGACCGGCTGCCAAAGTACGCATACTTAAAATGCCAGTGGCATCCACTAATTTGTCATTAAGGATTGGCATTTTACGCCATGCATCGGGGTTTTTCCCCATGTTGCGGTAGCGCGTTGGCAAAAAATGATCCGCCAAATCTTGCCATGCAGGCTCATAGCTTTGCCTTGCTTCAAGCAGGCCCGAAAATCTTTGCTCAAGCCATCGGCTGTGATTATTTTCCATAAGACCCCCAGACTATTGTCCAAGTAAGCTGTTTGAATTGCTTTGCTTAGTTGCGGGGCTTTCTTGTAGGGGGCTTGTGAGCACCGCCCCCTTAAGTCCGGAAGCCTTAGCCGCTTTGTCCTTTTGGTTTTGCCTTGCGGCGGTGGCGGCCTCAGTGACAGGCTTTGCCACTTCTGGCTTGTCCGGCTCTACATACACGGGCGCAGCCGGCGCCTTGTATCCTCCTCCAAATCCCATATATCCTCCTTGGTTTAATAGCTAAGATTCTAGAAGAATCGACAAATGCTTTCTTAGTTTTTTCTTCGCGCATCCCTCACGCGCAAAAGCACAATGCCAAAAAAAAGAGTAATCGTAAGACTGAAACGTTTCAGACGGAAAATGAAGATAGGCGATAGAGGATTTTTTATGAATTTGTTTAGAGATTAAAAGACTTAGGAGTGTGATCTTTATATGTTGACTATATCAATATATGTTGATATATAAATGTAACGACTTAAAGTATTGGCAATTTTGCTTTTATGTGCTTTATAAAAATAAAGGGGAAAAATATGAAAATATCTAAAATTATAGAAAATACCACAAAACCTTTTTTGTCTTTAGAATTTTTCCCGCCCAAGCAAGTTGAGCAATACCCTGATTTTTTTGATTGTGTTCAAAAACTCTCCGTGCTTTCCCCGGCATTTGCATCGGTGACTTATGGCGCTGGTGGTTCTTCGCAAGACAATACGCTTGAGATCGCAAGCCGTATTCGTTCTATGGGCATAGAGCCCATGGTTCACCTGACCTGTGTGGGCGCTAAAGCTGAACAAATTAGAAATTTTTTAGTAAAAGCTCAAGCACATGGCATAGATAATGTGCTGGCTTTACGCGGCGACCCGCCCAAAAACCTAGCAGCAAATGAAACTTTTACTTCCAGTGAATTTCGAGTTGCAGAAGATTTAGTCCGCTATATACGACGTGTAGCTCCGCGCATGGACATTGGTGTGGCCGGTTATCCTGCCCCGCATCCTGAGTCGCCAAGTTTTGCTCTTGACCGCATTTATACTCTTTCTAAAATCCGCGCAGGTGCAGAATTTGTGGTGACACAAGTGTTTTTTGATGTGCGTGAATATTTTGATTTTGTGGACTCGCTACGTCAAAATGGTGTTAATGTTCCTATTATTCCAGGTGTATTACCCATAAATAGCCTTTCAACTATACGCACAATTCTTTCGCTATGCGGGGCAAATATGCCAAGTAAGCTGTATATGGAGTTGGAAAAAGCACAAGCAAAGGGTGGTGAAGAGGCCGTGCTTGAATTGGGGCTAGCCCATAGTGTGCAGCAAATAAAAAGGCTCATTGAGGGCGGCGCTCCCGGCATTCATCTGTATACTTTGAATAAAGCCGACCTGTGCTTGCGTATTGCTGAAGAAGTTAAGGAATACATATAAAAAAAACCTCCGCATAATTTTTGTGCGGAGGTTTTATAAATTGAAATTATCCTTACTATTTTTGCACATCTTGCGCAAAGATGCGTGCTCTAAAGTATCGAGATAAAATATCTTCTGCATATCTGCGATGATTGCCGCCCACATAGCTCATCATAGCTTTGAAGATGTCTTGCTTGTGGTGGTCATAAAAAGCGCGGAAAATCTCTGTGCCAATGCGAACACCCGTGTCAATATCATGTAAGTCTTTTTCATTCTTCCCAATTTTTTTCAAACGATCAATATGGTATTTATAAATAACCTGCATGGGGCCGCGTGCGCCTGCGTTTGAAACCTGACTGGCATCAAAAAGGCTTTCACGATAGGCAATGCTGAGAATAAGCAAGGGCGGGATGGAATAATGCGCGCCCCATTTACTGGCCGCATCAATATACGCATCTTTCAGTTCTTCACTCATGCCTTTTTTGGGGAAAATCTCATTAAGCACCACTTTGAGAGTGTCGTGATTAAGGGTGTATTGTTTATTAAGAATTTCTCTTTTAAGGGCTTCGTTGAGGCTGTGCTCTATTTCTCTATATTTATTGAGTTCTTCATTGGATATGACTACGGTATCGCTGGGCGGCTTGTATAATTTTTTTGTGTAGTAAAAACTTGCATAGGCTGCCCCTGTAATTAGAGCAAGGATGAATAGCCATTTGAAAAAAGTTTTCCCCGGCTTGGGGGTCGTAGAAATAATTTTGCCATCTTGGAAAATATATTTATCGCTCATAGCGCTCTCTTTGTTATATGAAAATACAGCTCAAACCTGTAGGTACTGCGGAGATGAATGTGATGTGTACAGCTAAGCTGTGGTTTTTTTAGGGATAATACTGGCAAGCGCAATGCCCGAAAGCATAAGCGCACCGCCAATAACATGGATTAAAGTAACCTCTTCCCCTAATATAAGCACGCCTTTTAATGCCGTAAAGAGGATGATCAAATAATAAATGATGCCGGCAGCAACAGATCCAATATTATCAACAGCTTTCGTCCAAAGAAGATATGATACGCAAGAGCATCCCACCCCAGCATAAAAAATTCCTATGATGACTGTGCTGTTCCATGTGGTAGGCGGTGAGTACTGCATTTCAAGCAAAAGCGCAGGGAGGCTGACGATAAGCCCGGCGCCAAAAATTGCAGTATGTAAGGTGGCAATGCCAAGCTCTTTTGGGCGATAGCGCGCAAGAAAAGTATACACCCCAAAGCATGCCACGCCGCCAATGGCCCATAAATCCCCTGCATGTATGTCAAAATTTGTTAAGTTGCTCCATTGCCCACGCGAGATAAGCAAAAGCAATCCCCCAAGAATGACCACAAGTCCAAGAAAACGGTACAGGGTTATACGCTCGCCGCAAATAATACGCGAAAGAGCTAAAATAATAATGGGCGCAGAGGGTACAAAAAGTACCATATTAATACTACTGCTGGTATTGCCTGCCTTATAAAACAAAGCATTTAAGAGGGCTACCCCAACAATGCCCTGTATAATCACAAAGGGAAGGTGTTTTTTAATGATGGGCCAATCTGTTTTCCATTTGCCATAAGCAAAGGGGAGTACACAGCAAAAGGCCAGCAACCAGCGCCAAAAATTAATTTCCACAGGCGCAATTAAGCCTGCAACGCCGCGCGCCACAACAAAATTGCCCCCCCAAATGAATACCGCACTAAGGGCGCAAATATATCCTACAGCCTTGCCGGTCATATTTTGGCCTGCTCATAAAAGCCAGTCCAGTTTTCAAGCAATTTGCGTAAAGCGTCTCCGCGATGACTACGAGTATTTTTTTCTTCTTTGCTGAGCATGGCGGCGCTTAACTGTAATTCTTCATCAAAAAATACAGGATCATAACCAAATCCATTGCTACCTTGCGGGGTGGGTAAAATACGCCCCTCCCATGTGCCGCGCACGATGACATGCTCTCCCGAAGGAGCACAGGCCGCCATGGCACACACAAAGCGAGCACAGCGTTCCTTGTCACTTTGAATATGCGCAAGTTCCATAAGTAGTTTGCGAATATTTCGTGCGTCTTTGCTCTCGCCTTCTAAGTATTCTACGTCATTTGCATAGCGAGCAGAATACACACCGGGAGCTCCTTGTAAGGCATCTACCTCAAGGCCGGAATCATCGGCAATGGCCACATGCCCCGTATTTTCTGCCACATAGCGTGCTTTTAATAGGGCATTTTCCTCAAAAGTCAGGCCGGTTTCTTCAATGTCCTCAAGCTCAGGAAAAGCCTCAAGCCCAAGCACAGTAAGCCCAAAGGCCTCTAGGCTATCAGCAAGTTCGCGAATCTTTCCGGCATTGCGTGTAGCAAGGATGATGGTGGTATTGTGTGTCATGGCGTTTCCTTTTGTAAAATCCTATGCCTTCATAAGCCAAAGACTTGTAGAATACAATGCTTTTTTTACTTGTGCTCTAGCAAAATATGTTATATTTTGCCTTTTTGACAAAAATATTCAAAGAGGACGTCATGCGCATACTGTATTTAACCCCCACAAAAATTTACTCAGGTGGTGAGCAAGTTCACCTGCAAATAGCAAAAGGCATGCAGGAGCGCGGGCATGAGGTCATCTATGTCGGACTTGAAGGCCCTATCCGCAATGTGGTGGAAAGTGCCGGTATCACTTTTTATTGCTTACCAAAATTTTCTCTAGTAACAGTGCGTAAATGTTTGAGCGATATTCAGCCTGACTATGTACATCCTATGGATTTTCGTGCCAGCACCTATGCGGCGCTTTTTTCTTATCCGCTTATTGCGCATTTGCAAAATAATTCACCGCCCATCAAAAAATTTGGCTTGGTTTCCCTTGGTATGCTCTTTTTTTCCTTACGCGCCAAGTCCATAATAACAGTATCAAAAAGCGTTTGGGATGAGTTTTGCTTGAAAAAACTTTTTCCGCGTAGCTTTAGTGAGCGTAAACTTGTGCTGCTTC
>CAYJHU010000174.1:0-5508 GCA_964369655.1 uncultured Desulfovibrionaceae bacterium
TTGCTTCCTTTGTTCATATTAATGTTGGGCCAAGCTCAGTCCATTTTATGATTAATGGTCTTATGGGGGTGATGCTTGGCTGGGTAGCTTTTCCTGTCGTGCTTATTGGTTTGTTATTACAAGCTATATTGTTTCAATTTGGTGGCCTCACAACCCTTGGTATTAATACCTTAAATGTTGCCGGCCCCAGTGTCATTTTTGGCTATCTCTTTCACAGTATGGTTATTAGTGACAATGTCACAAAAAGTTCAGTGGCGGCTTTTTTGGCTGGCACTTTTTCCATAGGGACAACTGCGCTCTTAGTCTATATTTGCTTAGTGTTAACTAATTATGAGCAATATCATACTGTAGCTTTGACGGTGCTTGCCAGTCATCTTCCGGTGATGATTCTTGAGGGCATTGTCGTTTTAGTTTGCGTGCGCTTTTTCAAAAAAGTTAAGCCAGAAGTACTCGAAGTCATGTTTACTCCTCAAAATGTGAATAATTAAAAAATAATATAATGCAATTAGAACAGCAAAATTGCCACAGCGGGCTCATGCAATATGTGGATGCGCGTATAAAAATAATTTGCGCCATTATCTGGTCTTTTTTTATGGCTAGTGTCCAGTCTATTCCCATGAGTTTGTATGGTTTAGGCGTAGCTATAGTTTTAATTGTACTTGCTCAGTGGTCAGTGAAGGATTTAGTCAGACGCCTTGCTTTGGTGAATATTTTTACCGTTCTGATGTGGTGTCTTGTGCCTTTTGCCATTGTGACAGATTCTCGCCCTGCTACAGAGCCGCTCGTGGCACAATATGGTTTTTTGGCGGTCACAAAACAAGGATTTGATTTAATGGTGCTTATTAGCATAAAAATTAATGCTATTATTATTTCTTTACTTGCTCTTTTGGCGACCTGCCCACTTTTTACTCTTGCCCAAGCCGGCATTAAGCTTGGTTTTTCCACGAAATTGGTGAATCTGTTTTTACTGACAATACGTTATATTTATGTGATTTTTAATGAATTTTCTACCTTATGTACTGCCATGAAGTTACGTGGTTTTCGTTTTAACTTAAGTAAACATGGTCTTGTAGGCATAGCAAACCTTATTGGCGTGTTGCTTTTGCGCAGTATGGATAGGGCAGAGCGCGTGCATTTTGCTATGTTATGTCGTGGATATACCGGAACCATTTGGGTACATACGGATTTTAAATTACGCTGGACAGATATAATCTTTTTTGTGCTTATGTGCACTGTGATCATTACAATGGGAGTTTGCTTGTGGGTGAAAGTTTAATTGATATTGAACATGTGGCTTTTGCCTATAAAAATGGAAAGCAAGTTTTTGAGGATGTGTCTTTTCGTTTTTTTGACGAACAGCGTATAGGCCTTGTGGGCAGTAATGGGAGTGGTAAAACCACATTATTACAAATTATTATGGGCTTACTTAAACCTACTTCCGGCGCCGTGCATCTCTTTGGGAAAAAATGCCAAAATGAAAAAGATTTTGGTGCGGTACGTACCCAAATTGGTTTTGTTTTTCAAGATGCCAATGATCAGCTTTTTTGTCCAACAGTAGGGGATGATATCGCTTTTGGGCCAATAAATATGGGGCTGACAAAACAAGAGGTTCGAAGCCGTGTGGAAGAAACTTTGGCACTTTTAGGTCTTGAGGATTTTTATGATCGTCCAACTTATGGCCTTTCCGACGGGGAGAAAAAGCTTGTTGCCATAGGTACTGTGCTCTCCATGAAGCCAAAATTTTTAATTTTGGACGAGCCCACTAATTGTCTCGATGAAGACGCCATAAAAAGAATTTCTGAAATTTTACTACAATGCCAATTACCATACATAATTGTGGCGCATGACAAAACTTTTTTGGAAAAGGTAACAAATGAATGCTTATATATGGCTAAGGGGCAGACTTCATTTGATTTAAATCTTAATAAAGTTTGTATCACAAAATTATAATTTTTGGAGAAAATATGAAAAATTTCTATGTAGTTTTATGCTTTTTGTTGTTGGTATGTAGTTTTAATGCTCATGAGGTTAATGCACATGGCGTTAAGTGGGAGATGAGTCAAAATAAAGCCTATGGTTTTATGTTTGGCTATGCTGACGACACTTTTATGAAAAATGCCACAGTGCAGGTTTTTGGTCCAAATGATGCAGAAAAGCTATACCAAGAAGGTAAAACCGACGAAAAGGGACATTATGCATTTATTCCTGCTGTTGCCGGTGAGTGGATTCTTAAAGCCAACGACGGAGCCGGACATTTGGTTACAGCCAAGCTCGTGCTTAAAGAAGAAGACATGAGCAAAGGCGCCCAAAGCACACAAGCTGCAGGGGTAAACCTAGAAAATGCTACGGCTAATGCTGTGAAACCTTTTAAAATGGGTTTGGTGGTCAGTATTTTACTTAATTTAGCCTTCCTTTTTTTGTATTTTAAGAAGAAAAAATAAATTTACCTTGACAATTAAGTATCTGCGCACTAACTTGGTCTTCATGCAAATTGCAATTGAATCGCAATTTCAAATAAAATAAATTTATGCTTGTGAGTGCTCATATGAATCGTTATTCCACACAGCAAAGGAAGAGTTTGCTTGAGTTTTTGAAAAATAATCCTCACTCTTCCTTTTCTGCAAAGCAAATTAAAGATACGCTTAGCGACCTTAAAATTAGTATCAGTGCAGTTTATAGAAATCTTGCCATCTTAGAAAAAGACGGACTTTTACAAAAAGTTCATGTGTCTCATAAAAAAGAAGTTACTTATCAGTATGTTGGTGCTGAGGCTTGTGCTGGACTCATTCATCTTATCTGTGAAGACTGTAAAAAGAGCTATCATTTTGAAAAAGATTTTTCAGAGTTGATAGCTCAAAGCGCCTTAGAACTTTCCGGTTTTATTGTGAATAAACAAAAAACTTTTATTCATGGGCTTTGCCAAACATGCTTGACGCATAATAATTGATGTGAGGAAAAATGAAAAATATTAAATTCTTAATGCTGTTGGTAGTTACATTTATATATGCAGGTATAAATATGGCTTTTGCCGCTGAAGAAAAAACTGAACCTAGTAAAAAAATCAATGTGGTAGTGACGACTTTCCCCATTTATGATTTTGCGCGTGAAATAATCGGAACTGACAATAAAAATATAAATCTTAAAATTATCATTGATAATGGTATAGATTTACATAACTTTCAGCCTTCTACGCAAGATATTGCAGATATTTCCAACGCCGATGTGTTTATTCATAATGGTGGTGACTCTGATGCCTGGGTTAAGAAAATCCTTACACAAGCCATGAATAAAGATATGAAAGTCATTAACTTAATGTACTTTTTAGGGAGCAGGGTAAAGGAAGAACTCATTGTAGATGGCATGGAGGAACATGATCACTCAGGCCATAGTCATGCTGGGCATAGTCATGATCATGCTCACGGGCACAGTCACGATCACAAGCATGACCACGATCACGCGCACGGACATAGCCATGACCATATGAAAGAGGGCGTAATTTATGATGAACATGTTTGGCTTTCATTAAAAAATGTTATCCTCATGTGCAAAACCTTAGCGCGTGAATTGCAAGCCATCGACAGTAGTAACCATGTAAAGTATGCAAAAAATACTCGTGCTTATGTAAAAAAACTTACTGATTTAGATAGAAAATACGAAAATATTTTTGCAAATAAAGCAAATAAAACTGTGCTTATTGCTGATAGATTTCCTTTCAGATATTTGATGGATGATTATAATATTAAATATTTTGCTGCATTTCCCGGCTGCTCTGCCGAAACAGAAGCCAGCTTTGAAACGGTTATTTTTCTTTCAAAAAAAATTAATGAATTTAACTTAAAGAAAATATTTATCATTGACAATAGTACCAATAATATTGCCAGCGCAATTATTCAAAATAGCAAAAACAAAACAGCAAGCATTTTGTCCTTAAACTCTTTGCAAACGGTCACCGCCAAAGAACTTGCCGAGGGCATAAGCTATATTGCCATTATGGAAGATAATCTTAAAAAGCTTGCTGAGGCTGTAGAATAATATATGGAACAAATTATTTGTAAAAATGTTACGGTAGGTTATGAAAAAAGTGCCGTACAAAGTAATATTAATCTATGTATAGAAAAAGGGGATTTTCTTGCTGTCGTGGGGAATAATGGCACGGGAAAAACCACCTTTATGAAAACTCTTCTGGGGCTTTTAAGTCCCATATCGGGAAACATTCAGCTTGCGGATGGTTTAAAGTTTAATGATATAGGATATTTGCCACAGCAAACACAAAGACAAAAGGACTTTCCGGCTTCGGTGTGGGAGGTGGTGCTTTCAGGACATATCAATAAGCATGGACTGCGCCCTTTTTATAATAAAGCTGAGAAGGAAAAATCCCAAGAACTCCTCGAAAAAATTGGCATTGCACACCTTAAAAACACTTCCTACAGCAGGATTAGCGGGGGGCAACAGCAGCGCGTCCTGCTTGCTAGAGCGCTTTGCGCCTTAAGCAAGATAATCTTTCTTGATGAGCCCACATCAGCGCTTGATCCTGACTCTACAGCAGAAATGTATCACTTGCTAAGTGACTTGAACAAAGAAGGGCTCACCATTGTTATGATTACTCACGATATTCATAATTCCCTAACCAACGCCAATAAAGTTTTACTGTTTGATCGCGAGGTAAGTTTTATGGATAAGGATAAATATATATCAAAAATAAATAGTTGCATTCATTACACTGCAGAGGATACTCGTGGATAATATTATACAAGAACTCACCCAGTACTTCTCATATCCATTTGTGATATATGCTTTTATTGTAGGGGTGCTCATGGCTTTATGCTCATCCTTAATTGGCACTAGCCTCGTCTTAAAAAGATTGTCCTTTATCGGAGATGGTCTCTCACATATTGCCTTTGGTGCCATAGCCGTGGCTTCAGCTTTAAAGCTCACTAATAATACAATTCTTGTCTTTCCGGTGACGGCGCTGTCTTCTCTTTTGCTTTTAAAGTCTGGGGAAAACAAAAAAATTCACGGTGATGCGGCCATTGCCATGATGAGCGTAGGCTCTTTAGCCATTGGCTATATGATATTAAATATCTTTCCTACCAGTTCAAACATAGCCGCAGATGTGTGCACGGCTCTTTTTGGCTCCACCTCTATCCTTACCTTAACACCGATGGATGTATGGATATCTTTAGGGCTCTCAACCTTTGTTATTCTTATTTTTGTGCTTTTTTACTATAAAATTTTTGCGGTAACTTTTGATGAATCCTTTGCCAAGGCAACGGGGCTTCCTACAAAGTTCTACAATCCATTATTGGCAATTACTATTTCTGCTGTAATTGTCGTAGCCATGAACCTTGTGGGATCGTTACTTATTTCTGCCTTGGTGGTTTTTCCTGCACTATCTTCCATGCAACTTTTTGGAAGTTATAGGAATGTTGTTTGGTCGTCGGTTGTCATTGCAGTTCTTTGTGCTGTAATTGGTATGCTAAGCTCTATACTTTATGGTACGCCTGTGGG
>CAYJHU010000175.1:0-5500 GCA_964369655.1 uncultured Desulfovibrionaceae bacterium
CACGATATCCGTACGGCTCGTTCCTCGCCAACGGCTACAAGCCCTTCGGGTCGGACCTTTTGTAAATCCGCTTCGCGTATTTCCAAAAGCCTACCTTCGGGGTGGCAAGTGCGAAAATTCCTACCTAGTTTTTTGTCATTGTATGTAGAAAGTAGATGATATTATGTAAAAAAGAGTTTTCCGGAAGGAAAACTCTTATGAAAGTTTTTGAAGGGGGTTTGGGGGAAATTTTTTTCAAAAAGTTTCCCCCAAAAAATATTAAAATATCAATTATTCAAAGCGGCTAACGCCAGTAATCATTACCATATCCACAGGAACATTTTCGTGCATGCCTACGGTTTTGGTTTTTACTTTAGCTATTTTATCAACAGTTTCCATGCCTTCGATGACTTTTCCGAATACACAATAGCCCCAGCCGTCCATGGTGGGAGCGCTGTGGTTTAGGAATTCATTGTCAGAGTGGTTGATGAAAAATTGTGAACTGGCGCTGTGTGGAGCCATGGTACGAGCCATGGCGATGGTGCCTTTTTCGTTTTCAAGGCCGTTATTGGCTTCATTTTCCACAGGTTCTTTGGTTTCTTTTTCGTCCATGCGTGGACCCATGCCGCCGCCTTGAATCATAAAGTTGGGGATAACACGGTGAAAAATGGTATTGGCATAAAAGCCGTCATCCACATATGCAAGAAAGTTTTCCACGGTTTTTGGGGCAGCTTCGGGGAAAAGTTCCACTAAAATATCACCGGATGTGGTTTCAATGAGTACAGTTGGGTTGGCCATAAGTATTCTCCTATTTTATATGACAAAGCGAAGTTATTCACCTTGTTATTCATTGTTATTCGTTACTATCGTCGTTGTCACTGGTATAGTTACAACTTTTTTCGGGGCAGACGATTTTTGTGGCGCCGCCGCGCATAATTTTACGGGTTAAGATGGGCCACTGGCACTGCGGGCAGGGCTTATCGATGGGCATATCCCAAAGGGCATAATCGCAAGTGGGATAGGTGCTGCATGAATAAAATAGCTTTCCGCGTTTGGAGCTTTTCTCCACCATGGTACCTTCTTTGCAGCGTGGGCATGGCACATTGGTAGAGAAGGGCGCGGCATGCTTGCACTTGGGGTAGCCTGTGCAGGCAATGAAGCGACTGCCGGTGCGTGCTTTTTTTATGACCAAATCGCTTTTGCACTCGGGGCAAGTGCCCACCACTTCAAGCTCTACTTTTTCGCGTGCAACGGGGATGACGGTGCCATTTTCGTCACGTTCAAAGTTTGAGGTGTAGGTGCATTCAGGATAGCTTGTGCAGGCCAAAAAACTGCCCGCCTTACCAAATTTTATGACCAGCGGCTTGTGGCACTCTGGGCATTCAATATTAGTGTCAACGCCGCCCTTGACCGTATTCATATTTTGGGTGGCGGCAGTGAGGGTGGGCACAAAGTCATCATTAAAGGCATGCATAAGGTCAACCCAATTGCGTTCGCCTTCGGCAACTTTGTCAAGGTTTCCTTCCATTTGCGCTGTAAAGCCCACATCCATCAAGGTGGCGAAGTGCTTGCGTAATTGGTCGCAAACCACAGCGCCCAAATCGGTGGGGGCAAAGTGCTTTTCCGTAAGGCTCACATAATCTCTGTCTTGTAGGGTAGAGATAATGCTGGCATAGGTAGATGGGCGCCCAATGCCTTGCTCTTCTAGCTCGCGCACCAGCGAGGCTTCGGAGTAGCGCGCTGGGGGGAGGGTAAATTTTTGTTCCTTGGTGAGTTTTTCAAGCTTAAGCTCTTGCCCTTCTTTGAGCGGTGGCAAGTCGGCTTCGGCCTCGTCGGAACTGCGTGGATATACTGCCGTCCAGCCGGAAAAAAGCATGCGATTACCCTTGGCTCGCCATTCAGCCGGTCCGCAACTGATGGTGACGGTAGTGTCGTGGAAGCGCGCAGCCGCCATTTGCGAGGCCACAAAGCGCGACCAGATGAGGCGGTAGAGGGTGTATTGCTCGGGCGGTAAATATGATTTTACCATATCCGGTGTGATTGTCACATCTACGGGGCGGATGGCTTCGTGAGCGTCTTGAACGCTGGCTTTGCTCTTACCTTTGCGGGCAGTTTTTGCGCCGGCTTTTGGTAAATAATCTTCACCAAATTTCTCAAGAATAAAGGCTGTTGTTGCTTCCTTAGCCTCATCGGAAATACGGATGGAGTCCGTACGCATATAAGTAATCAGCGCAGTTAGACCCTTTTCACCAAGTTCCACACCTTCGTAAAGGCGCTGAGCAATGCTCATGGTTCGCTTGGAGGTATAGCCGTGGCGCTGGTTTGCGCTTTGCTGTAAGGTAGAAGTGATAAAGGGAGGCATGGGAGCTTTTTGGCGCTCTTTTTCCTCGATTTTTTCCACCATAAATGGTTTGCCTTGCATGTCTTTTTCAAGGGCTTCGGCGGCTTTGGCATTGCCAATGGCGGCTTTTTTGCCACGAACTTTATTAAGGTCAGCCTTAATGGTGGGGGCTTCTTCTGCATTTAGGAGCGCCTTAAAGAGCCAATATTCCTCGGGTTTAAAGGCACGACGCTCTTCTTCTCTTTCTACAATAAGGCGCAAAGCCACCGATTGTACGCGTCCGGCTGAAATACCGCGCTTAACGTTTTTCCATAGTAGGGGAGAAATTTTATAGCCCACAAGGCGGTCAAGAATGCGGCGTGCTTGCTGAGCATCAAAGAGATGTTCGTTCAAAGGGCGCGGATGCATAAGCGCTTCTTGTACGGCTTTGGCTGTAATTTCGTTGAATTGTATGCGCTGAATATCATTAACTTTGTCTTTGATGAGCTCAGCCACGTGCCAAGCGATGGCTTCCCCTTCGCGGTCGGGGTCGGGGGCAAGATAGACCACGTCGGCCTTGGCCGCGGCAGAGCGTAAGTCGCTGACAACTTTCTTTTTGTTGTCAATAACTTCGTACTGCGGCGCAAAGTTATTGCTTTCGTCCACGCCAAGTTCTTTGGAGGGTAAATCACGCACATGTCCAACGCTGGCAAGCACTTGATAGTTGTTTCCTAAGAATTTCTTAATGGTTTTTACCTTGGCGGGTGATTCTACAATAATGAGATTTTTTGGCATGCATTCCTCGAATGGGCAAAATTTTGTCAACCGAAACATACGGCAAAAAAAATATTCGTCAAGAGTATGTCAAGCGCAAATCTGAAATTTTCTTGATTTAAGCTGATTTTGAGTGGTTTGTTGCCTGTGATTACTGACAATTTTCAGTTTTTTACAGATTTGCCCAAATAACTTGCTAATGTCAAAAAATTTTCTTATAGCAAGCTATGGAAAAAACAATTGCTATCTTTCTCCCCCCTTTACCGCAATTAAGTGGCGGAATGTTAGTGCTTTTGCAGCTTGGAAATTATTTGGCAAGCTCTGGGCACAAGGTTAATTTTGTTATTCATGACGGTGAAATACATCATATGGGCTATGCCGAAGTGTATGACCGCGCCAAAGCCCCCATTGTTTCATGGGCAAATATGCAGCTGACTTCGGAGCATGTGTGGATTGTGCCTGACGGCTGGACCAATGCCATTGTTATGGGTGTGCGCGCCAATGCGCGCTGTGTAGTGTATATGCAAAACTGGGGTTTTGCTTTGCGCTCTTTGCCCGATGGTGTTTTATGGAAAAATTTACCGGTAGATTTTTTATATGTTTCTGAGCCTGTGCGCCGATGTTTGCTCGAAATCACGGGTAAAGATGGCCCTATTTTGCGCCCCGGTATTGACCAAGAGCTTTTTTATCCTCTCCCCAAAGCGCATGATGCCCCCATGCAAGAAAGCATACGCATTGCATGGATGCCGCGCAAAAATAAAATTTTAGGCGAGCAAATTCAAGACGCTGTTTATCAACGGATGACGCGTTTGTATCCGCATATTCGCGTAAGATTTGTTCCCATTCAGCGCGTGGCGCATGATGAAGTGGGTAATATTTTACGAGCTTGTCATATCTTTTTAATAACAGGCTATCCCGAGGGCTGTCCTTTGCCGCCTTTAGAGGCCATGGCTTGTGGCTGTGTCCCCGTAGGTTTTAATGGGCTTGGCGGCTGGGATTATATGCGCCAATTTGAACTGCCTGAAACCCCCATGCCTTATCTTGCAAAGCCATATTTTGAACTGCAGGAAAGATCCTTTGACGGCAATGGATTTTATGTGGAAGATGCACACGTGCTTGCGGCCACCTTGGCTCTTGAACAAGCTATTTTACTTGTACATGGCGGCGGGGAAAAGCTTGTGCAATTGCAACAAAATATGCAGCGCACAGTAATGGCGTATTCTCTGCAAGAACAGCAAAAGAATATTGAAGCTTTGGCTTCCTTCTTATTAAAATAGAATATAGGGCTAAGGATTTTCCCTCAAAAACATTTATTTTTGAGGAGACTCTTTAGCCCTTAAATTTTTTTGATATACATTATATAAATGGATTAAATCATGTCACGAAAGCCTTCCCTTGCCCCTGAAGTTATAGCACAAAATTTGAACTTAGCTCTTTGTGGCGTGGATAGCCATGCGCATATTGATGCGGAGCACTTTAATGCCGACCGTGATGCAGTCATTGAACGGGCCAAGGCGTGCGGCTTAAGTCATATGGTGAATATCTTTATGGATCCGCAAAAATTTACAGATCATGCGGCTTATTTTGATAAATATCCACAAGTGGTTTTTGCCCTTGGTATTCATCCTTGCGATGCTATGCAGGCCACTGACGAAAACCTTGCCCTGACCGAAGAACTTTTTTTGCGGGATACTAGGCTTAAGGCTTTGGGCGAGATAGGGCTTGATTTTTATTGGGATGATTGCCCGAGGGATGTTCAGCTTGAGGCCTTTGTGAAACTTTTGCACCTTGCGCGTAAGCTTAATAAGCCCATCATTATTCATAGCCGAGATGCCACCGAGGCAACCATTGCCGTGCTTGAAAAAGAAGGCTTTAAGGACTATCCATTGGTGTGGCACTGTTTTGGCGGCGATAGTAAGGATGTAAAACGTATCAATTATAATGGGTGGTATGTTTCGGTGCCGGGGCCTGTGTCCTATCCTAAAAATGAAGAATTGCGTGCGGCGGTGCGAGAAATTCCGCTGGATAAAATTATGCTGGAGACGGATTCACCTTATCTTACTCCGCAAGAATGGCGTGGCAAGCGCAATGAGCCGGCCTATTGTGTGTGTACTGTGCAGTCCATTGCCAAGGCGCGCGAGATGGATGCGGCAAAGCTGTGGCAAATATGCGGAGACAATGCACGCAGATTTTTTGGTATTGAGGCCTAACTAAACTTTAATTTTTAAAAATTGTACTAGTATGTCTGTCTTAAAGCAATCCTCCGGCTATCGTGCTGACATTGACGGCTTGCGTGCTTTAGCCATTATTCCCATAATTTTGTTTCACTTTGAGTGTACAACACTCTTTGGTGGTGGCTTTGTGGGCGTTGATATTTTTTTTGTTATCAGTGGCTATCTTATCACCAGCATCATCTATAAAAAATTA
>CAYJHU010000176.1:0-5500 GCA_964369655.1 uncultured Desulfovibrionaceae bacterium
CTATGCAAACGAATTATGAACGGAAAACGCCCAAAAAACGTATCTTTATACGTCTTTTGGGCGCGCTAAGTAAAGAATTTGTCTATAAACCAATATTAGGAATAGATAAATTTGCAAGCTCCCCCATGGCAATGGGGAAAAGCGGTGGACGAGCCTTGTAAGGGTTAAGATTTTCAAGCGATATGCCATGAGCATGGGCAATAAGCTGTGCCACATTATTTACGCACATGCGCCCCTGACAAAAACCCATACCACTACGGCTTTGGGCTTTTACTGCATCCGGTGAATAACAACCACTCTCAATAACTTCTTTCAGCTCTTTGGCAGTAAGCTCTTCACAACGACACACAAGGGTTTCATCAGCCGGCACCAATGCTGCAGGATTTGGAGCAAAGAGCGCCTCGGTAAAGTCTTGCATAAGCTTACAACGCATGAGGGTTCGCTTATACTTTTGTGCGCGTGCATCTCTTTCTTTCTGGCTTATTTTTTGTAACTTTTCACCTATGCCAAGTCCCACAAGATGCCCCGAGGCAAGGGCTGCCTCAGCGCCGCGCACTCCGCCCACATCACCAGCAATATACACGTCGCTCACGCTACTTTCGCCCCATGCGTTGGCTTCTACATGCCAGTAAAAATTCTTAGCATCCCAAACATGTCGGCAATTGGCCAGCTGCGTAATGCGAGTTTCTGAAATAATGCCCTCATGGGCAAGTACGGTTTGCGCATGCAAAGTATGGGCTTTTCCCAAACTGTTAAAATGAACATTCACCGTATCTTCATGAGTAATACTGATATTTTGTGCATTAAAATAAGTGGGAATTTTTTTGAGTATAGCTTGCAAAGAAAAGGAAATACCATTCATAAAATACAATGGTCTACCTAATATTTTGTACGTATTCAAAAAGGCATGCCAGGCATTTTTATGCATTTTTCCTGTCAAGACTAGGCCAGCCACAGGCACTTTCAAGTGGCACAAATGAGCAAGAGTTTGCAAAATAAGCGGTCCATTGCCACAAAGCACGACAGGAGCTTTAGGAGTTATTCCGGCAGATTTTAAGAGCAAATCGCACGCACCTACCCCCATAACCTCCGGCCTATCCCAGCCTTGTATAGAAGCCGGACGCTCCATGGCGCCTGTGGCCAAAACCACAGCCTTGGCAGAAAGATAATAACTCTCTCCCTCAATGCTGACACATAAGCTATTTTTATCCACATGCCAAACCTGCGCATTACCAATAAAAGTCAGCTGCGCCTCCATAAAATTTTTAACAGTTTTCGCGCCGTGGGCATATTCACTGCCTAAAAATTTTACTTTTTCACTGCTGGCAGAGCCGGCATTTTTCCAAATTTGTCCGCCGGCTTGCTTTTGTCTATCAAGCACAAGCACCGCAAGCCCCATACGGGCACACTCCATGGCGGTTGACATGCCGGACGGACCAGCTCCAACAACTATTACATCCCACTGCATTTGCATTAAAGCTCTCCCATGGTCCTTAAACTTTTTCTGCAAGCTCGGCCTGAACAGTAAAATCTGTCATGCCCTGCTGCCTATAAATACGCATGCCTTCTCGCACTTCAATCATACACGATTGCTGATTGCTCTTGCCATCAATATTTAACATACATTCAAAGCAAATGCCCATCTGACAATAAGGAGCGCGTTTGCTCTGTTTTTTTTCACTCACCCTTGTATACTCAGCATGTGAGCTCAGCACTGCCGCCGCCACAGAAATTCCTTCTTGAACTTCTAACTCTTCATCTTCAAAAAAAATTTTTACTTTCTTGGAAGAATCTTGAAAATGTGTTTGCATAGTATTATCTTTTACTTACGAAAAAAGGTTGTACTCATTAAAAACAGCCAAATATAATATAACCAAGGCGCTCAGAGTACCCTGTTTCCTATGCATGGGTCAAGCTTTTATGGGAGGCGCTGCCTCCCAAACCCTCCGCCAAAGGGGTTAAACCCCTTTGGAAACCCTAGTGCACAGAGTTTCAACAAGTTGAAACTCTGTGAAGTCACTTTAATTATATTAAAATATAAAAGAATTTTTCGTAAGAAAAATTCGTACAAAAAGTTTTTGCGGGAGGGGGTCTGGGGGAGAGGCTTTTTTCAAAAAGCCCCTCCCCCAGAAAAATTATATTTATATACAGTAAAATACTAGCATTTAGCATCATATGGCTATATAAGGCCATACAGTGCTTACAAGCAAAAGGAGTTAATAATGACCGAAAGACCAACACGCTATGCTTATGCTCTTTTTTTACTTATATGCTGTGTCTATATGCTCACTCCTTTTCATAGAGTAAGCCCGGCTATTATGGCCACAGATATCATGGAAGCTTTACAATTAAGTGCGCCGGATATGGGTTTATTGGCTTCAGCCTTTTTTGTTTGCTATGGCATTATGCAAATCCCCGGCGGCCTTTTGACCGATGGCATTGGCCCGCGCCGCCTTCTCCCGCTCATGGTGGCACTTTCTGCCCTTGGTGCGGTTATCTTTGGTATGGCGCACTCGCTGGGCATGGCGCTTTTAGGGCGTGGACTCATTGGCATTGGCGCTTCGGTAGTTTTTTTATGCGCCATGAAAATCATAGGTCAATGGTTTCCAAAACATCTTTTTGCTAAACTTGGCGGTATCTTACTTGGCATGGGCGGCGTTGGGATGCTCTTAGCCGCAACTCCCTTGGCACTGGCAAGCGAGCTTTGGAACTGGCGAGTGGTTTTTTATATAATCGCAGGCGTTGCCCTTTGTTTTGCACTCATTTTATTTTTAGGAGTGCGCGATGCCCCCAGCGCCACAGAACAAGAAACATCACAAAAGAAATCTCATGTAGATTGGCAACTTATGCGCCATAACTTTACACTTATTGTACGCAACAGAGATTTTTGGTGCGCAACTCTTTGGGGATTTTGTCAGTTTAATATGCATATGAGCTTTGGCGGACTTTGGGGCGGAACATATTTACGTGATGTGTATGCACTCTCCCCCACCGCTGCCAGTAATGTTCTTGATATGGCTGCCATTGGCGTTATTGTCGGTGGTTTTAGCATTGGCTGGCTTTGCGACGCAATCTTTAAATCCACTCGGCGCACCATGATGTTTGCCTCACTTATTTTTATCATAAACTTTGCCTTGTTGGCGCTTTTCTCGCAAAAACTGCCGGTATGGAGCATGTATATTTGGTTTTTCACCCTTTCTGCCTTGGGTGTTCCGGCCATGTCGGTGGCATTTACGGCCATGCGCCACATTTTTGGGGTTAGCGCCACAGGCTCTGCCAGCGGACTCTTAAACTCCTTTCCTTCCATAGGCATGCTCTTTTTTCAGCCCATAACCGGATTTATCCTTGAACTTTACCCACGCACAAGCAGTGGGGGATTTTTACCCGTAGCCTATGACAGCATGTGCTGGTTTTATGTAGGAACCGGAGTAGTTGGCCTTTTGGGAGCAATGCTCTTTCGCGAAAAAAGTTAATTCGCCAATGCGCTTCTTGCTAAAACTTTGGAGCAGTATTATATTTGTAGCATGAAAAATACGCATGCTGCATTTTCCTCGCTACCAGACATAAGCCATCTTTCGGCGGCGCTTTCCTTTGTAGGTATAGCCACAGAAACACACGCCCCCGAAGGATTGCCCCTATATCTTAGTCCCGTTTCAGCCGGTTTTCCTTCGCCTGCCGATGATCATGTGGAGGAACAATTAAATTTGCACAGCTATTTAGTGCGAAATCCTGCCGCTACCTTTTTTTTACGTGCCCAAGGACAGTCCATGATCAATGCCGGCATCCATGATGGAGACTTACTCATTGTGGATCGCTCCCTTGAGGCAAGCCACAATCGCGTGGTCATCGCAGCCCTTGATGGCGAACTCACCGTAAAACGTCTCGTGCGCCGTGGACAAAGAGTTTTACTTTTACCGGAAAATCCCGACTATGCCGAAGTCGACATCAGCGAACGCGAACACGTTCATATCTGGGGTGTTGTTTCCCATGTTATCCACAAATTATAGCCCCCCTCCCCTTTGGGCGCTCATGGATTGCAATAATTTTTATGCATCCTGCGAGCGAATTTTTCGCCCCGATCTATGGCAACGCCCCATTGTGGTGCTCTCCAACAATGACGGTTGCATTGTAGCACGCTCTGCCGAAGCCAAAGCCCTCGGCATTCCCATGGGCGAGCCAGAATTTAAAGCTCGTGCCTTTTTGAAAAAGCATCAAGTTGCCGTCTTTTCTTCCAACTATGCCCTCTATGGCGATATATCACAAAGGGTTATGGACACAGCCCAAAGCCTCATCCCCCAGCTTGAACAATATTCCATAGACGAGGCATTTTTACGCTTTTCCTCCCCCCTTGCCCTTCAAGCCGAAGAAGCCGCCACGCTCTTACGCGCACGCGTCTTACAATGGACAGGCATAGCCGTCTCCATAGGTCTTGCCCCCACACGCACCCTAGCTAAGCTTGCCAATCATTTAGCTAAAAAAGAACAAAAGAGACAAGGGGTCTATATTTTTCCCACTCAACAAGCAGAACAAGACCATGTGCTCAGCAAAATAGCAGTACACGAGGTTTGGGGCATAGGACGTAAACATGCCGCAAAGCTCACCACTTACGGAATTACCACCGCCAAAGATTTACGCGATGCCCCCGATGCATGGCTTCGCAAAACACTTAGCGTCACCGGCCTGCGCACGGCTCTTGAGCTGCGCGGCCTCCCTTGTATAGATGAAGACAATAGCCCAACACCACGCCACACCCTCGTTTCTTCACGCTCCTTCGGGCAGCGCGTCTACACAAAAGAGCATTTAGCCGAGGCCATAACCACCTTCGTCGTCACTGCCGCCGCTCGCTTACGCCGCGAAAATCTCCTCGCCAAGGGCATTTCCGTGCACATTCGCTCTTCAAAGCACCCCAAAAACACACAATATTACAACAAAAGTACACAAATAGCCCTGCCGGAAAGCACCGCAGACAGCACGCTCATGATTCAAAGCGCCCTACGTGCACTCGACAGCATTTTTCAAGAAGGCATAATCTATGCCAAAGCAGGCATTATGCTCTTTGACCTCTGCCCCGCTGCCCACTGCCAAGCAAGTCTGCTCTCCCTTGCAAACAAAGAGAAAAACATAAAAACACAGAAGCTTATGCGCACCCTCGATGCAGTCAATGCCCGCCACGGCAAGCATAGTCTACGCTATGCAGGCCAAGGACTCGACACAACAGCTCCCTGGCGCATGCGACAAAAATTTCGTTCACCTAAATTTACAACCGTGTGGCAAGAGCTACCACACGCTATTTGTCGATAAAGTATTTATGGTTGGGAGGCGCTGCCTCCCAAACCCTCCGATCACGAAAGCAGGGGGGTTAACCCCCTTTGGAAACCCTATGCTCAGAGTTTCAACAAGTTGAAACTCTGCAAAATTGCTTTAACTAATACGTTACTCGAATATAAAAGAATTTTCCGTAAGGAAAATTCGCGCAAAAAGTTTTTTGAAGGGGTCTGGG
>CAYJHU010000177.1:0-5497 GCA_964369655.1 uncultured Desulfovibrionaceae bacterium
GCCTCCCAAATTTTATTCACATATCCCTAAAATATCGCCTATTTCTTTGAGTAATAT
The DNA here is from genome assembly GCA_964369655.1 of uncultured Desulfovibrionaceae bacterium. Lineage (GTDB taxonomy): Bacteria > Desulfobacterota > Desulfovibrionia > Desulfovibrionales > Desulfovibrionaceae > CAYJAD01. The sequence goes on from CAYJHU010000177.1 coordinate 58, forward strand.
TTCTAGCCCGCCAGCATTGGCGGCAGAGATGGTTATGGCGTCTGGGTGTGCATTTTTAAGAAGAATTTTTTCTTCATCATCCAAAAGATCCCATTTGTTAAGCACAAGAAGACTTGGAATATCAGTGAGTTTCATGTCTATCAGTACTTCTTCCACAGAGGCTAGGTGCTGCTCAAGACTTAGGTGCGAAGCATCTGCCACATGCAAGAGCACGTCCGCTGCTTCCAGCTCTTCGAGGGTCGCTTGAAAGGCTTCTTTGAGTTCTTTTGGGAGGTTACGAATAAAACCTACCGTGTCGGCCAAAATAACTTCTTGCTCCTGCGGAAAGCGTAAGCGCCTTGTGGTGGGGTCAAGTGTTGCAAAAAGTTTATCCTCAGCAATGACCTCAGAGCGCGTGAGGGTATTGAGCAGAGTGGATTTTCCTGCATTGGTGTAACCCACAATGGCCACTAGTGGAATACCTTGGCGTGAGCGGCGTCCGCGAGTAAAGGCGCGTTGTTTGCGTAAATCGTCAAGATTCTTTTTTATTTTTGCGATGCGATCGCGTACTCGACGCCTGTCGGTTTCAAGCTTCGTTTCGCCGGGGCCACGTCCGCCAATGCCGCCCATAAGCCTATCCATGGCGCGATTTTTTCCCACGAGTCGCGGCTGGGTGTATTTGAGTTGTGCCATTTCCACTTGTAATTTACCGGCGCTGCTGACGGCATGCTGGGCAAAAATATCTAAAATCACTTGGGTGCGGTCGAGGACTTTTCTTTCTGTAATGTCCGCAAGGTTTTGAAGCTGTGCCGGTGACAATTCTCCATCAAAAACAAGCACTGAGGCATGATTTTGTAAGGCTTGAACTTCAAGTTCGGCAATTTTTCCACGCCCTAAAATGGATTTGGGATTGATTTTTGGCACGCGCTGAATCATGCGCCCAACGACGGTGAGGCCCGCTGTTTTAGCAAGATCTGCCAGCTCATCAAGGTGCGCTTCTTGAACTTGGCGAGGCAATGTCCCCACGGAAATAAGTAGGGTGCGCGTGGTTGATTCTGCTTCCTTAGTGCCATCAAGTTCGCGCCTAAGTTCTTCTTCCAGCGCTTCCACCATGGTAAAATCTGCACTGGCTTGAGTCCAAGATTTTGCGTCATAGACGCGATAGGGTTTATTCTCTGGATTAGGCGGCAAAAGATGCGCATACTGCCATTCTACCGGCTCACCATGTGGGTTGACTGTGAGCACGCAAACAGCGTCAAGGCGCAAAAAAAGCATATCCATGAGGTCTTCTTGAGAAAGAAGCTCAGGAGTTAGGTGGGTATGTAAAAGGCGGGCCCCACGCAAGCGCCCAGCGCCACCGCGTCCGCGCGATAGTTCTGGAATCAAAATACCCTTGGTATCGCCCACCATGAGCACTTCAACCTTACCTTTGCGATCAATGAGCAAGCCAATTTGCCGCCCAATAGAACGCGAAAGAGCGGCTAGCTCACGTGCTTGGTCAAGGGTAAAGGCTTCATCCATAGGAAAGCGACGAGTGCTGAGCCTGTTAATGGCTTTGAGCTGGCTTTGTTTTAGTCCTTCGGTATTTCCGTCAATGGCAGCGCTGGCGATGGTAGTTCTCCTGAAAATTTAAAATTTTAAAAGGGGAGGGCTTTGCAGCCACATCCCCAAAATTTAGCGTAAGTACGATGTAATAAGTGAATCGTAGCGGGATGTTGTGTCAAAAGCGCGAGAGGCCATAAGGCGTCTGAAGCCAAGGCTGACACACATATTATTTTCCTTCATTTCTTGCATGGCCTGTTGATACCACTGTGTTGAAGGAAGCACGAGCACGCTATGAAAGTTTTTTGCGGCAGCGCGAATCATGCAGGGGCCACCGATGTCAATTTCTTCCACAGCTTCAAGGGCTGAAAGCTTACGCTCCACAGCTCCGGCAAAATCATATAAATTTACGCAAACCAAATCAAAGGGGACAATATTATGCTCTTTGAGGGTATCCATGTGCTCCGGTTTATCCTTATCGGCAAGGATGGCACCATGGATTTTTGGGTTAAGCGTTTTGACTCTGCCATCAAGAATTTCAGGAAATCCAGTCAGTTCACTTACTTTAATAACTTTTAAGCCTGCATTTTCCAAAAAGGTATACGTTCCACCGGTGGAAACAAGCTCCACGCCATTTTCAACCAAAAAAGTTGCAAAATCAGCGAGGCCACTTTTATCGGTGACCGATACAATTGCACGTTTGATGGGCAAAAGTTCCATAATCTTCCTCCAATCTGATAGTATTAAAAATACTTTGAACACAGTGTTTTAACTTGCTGCAAGATGTAACAAGCTAAAAGCTTATGCTGCAGGAAAAATGTCAGTTTTTAAAGCTTTCGCTTTTGCAAAGCTTAGCGTATTTTATATTTCCTACAAACACATCCTCATGGTAAAAAGGAACATATATGAAAATAAAACTACTTTCATGGAATGTCAATGGATTACGGGCTGTATCTGCCAAAGAAGATTGGAAATGGTTTGAAAATAGCGATGCGCAGATTATTGGCCTGCAAGAAACAAAAGCCGCTCCCGAGCAACTTAAGGACGAGCTGGTACAGCCTGAGGGCTGGCATTCGCTATGGGCTGCGTCTACTGTGAAGAAAGGTTATTCCGGTGTGGCAGCATTCAGTCGCTTAGAGCCCATAAGTACAAGTGTAGAGCTCCCGCACGAAGCTTATCAAGGCGAAGGTCGCCTTGTGCATATGGAGTTTCCGTGGTTTCATTTTTTTACGGTTTATTTTCCAAATGGCGGAGCGCAAGAGCTCAACGAAGCGGGCAAACCCATACAGGGAAAATTTAAGCGTGTGCCTTACAAAATGGGTTTTCTGGATGCTTTTTTTCAACATGCTGAAGAGTTACGTAAGCAAAAGCCCATAGTCGTTTGTGGCGATTTTAATATTGCGCATACCGCCATAGATTTAGCGCGTCCAAAGCAAAATCAATTTAATACCGGATACTTAGCGGAAGAACGAGCCTGGATGGATGCATTTGTGGCGGCTGGTTATGTGGATACCTTCAGAGCGCATAATGGCCCATGTGAGGGTGAGTATTCGTGGTGGTCTTATAAGGCTGGAGCCCGTCCTAAAAATATAGGATGGCGTATTGATTATTTTTTTGTATCAGAAGAACTGCGCCCAGCTATCAAAGATGCATGGATAGAAAGTGATGTATATGGTTCAGACCATTGCCCCGTGGGACTGCTTTTGGAGGTTTAGGCATTAAATTAAATAGTTAAGTTTTTTTGCTTGCTGATGTTTTTTTGACGGCATAAATTTTGCTAAGCATGAGAATATGGTTTTATAAGGGAAAAAATATCCTTATTTGAATCGGAGCTTATGCTTAGGAGGAGAAAATTATGTCAATGGAAACAACTATTCCTTTTCGTCCTGTAAATAATGATCGTATGGCCGCATTTTCGGCTTTTCGTGCGGCTATGCCGAGCCGTGGTAATGAAATGGCGCAGACTGAGGTTGAAAGTGGAATTGCCAGTACTTCGGCTGCCACCGCATTACCGGTAACTCCGGCACCGCGCACCACACGTCTTGATGACTCGCAGGCCGATGTTATTTTGAATGCCATGCAACAAGAAAATAAAGATGAATTACTGCAAGCACATACTGGATTAGATGCCGACCGTGTTGCTCGTCTTTTAAGCTTGCTTGATTAATTTAAATGCACTGACAGTCCTTGCAATGTCAGTGCTTTTTTTACCATAATTGTACATAATAATGTGCGTTTTTACGTTTCGTTAAGGGGTGGCAGATATGGAGAGTGAGGGGAGGACGCTTGAAAGCAAAACTTTTTTTACAAAAAATTTATGGCACGTCGGTTGTCACACATTCAGGCTTTGGTTTTGTAACAGATTTAGCCGAAGAGGTGCTGGCGGTGGAAAAAATGCAAAATTTCAACGAAGGTCAATGGAAAAATGCGGGCGATGTGGAGGCCATAGCCTTAAGCGTTGTGGGGATGTGTGCTTTGCAAGCCTCGGGCTTATTCTTTTTTTGCCATTATTTCCAGTTATTTATCTAGCTATTTTGCTGGATTCTTCTGGGCCTGCTATTTATCGTCAAGTGCGAGTCGGGCAAGGCGGCAAGCTGTTTTGCCTGTTAAAATTTCGCACCATGATTCATGATGCCGAAAAATACACGGGAGCTGTGTGGGCAAAAAGTCAAGATGCACGCATTACGAGGGTAGGGCATTTTCTACGTAAGAGTCATCTTGATGAAATTCCACAGCTTATTAATGTTTTAAGGGGCGATATGTCCTTGGTTGGGCCGCGTCCGGAAAGGCCGGAATTTTTGCAAATGCTGCAAGAGGCCAGTCCCTTTTATGATATGCGTCATAAGGTAAAACCAGGACTTACAGGGCTTGCACAAATTTGTTATCCGTATGCGGCAAGTGTTGCTGATTCGATTCAAAAATTGCATTTTGATTTAGAATATATAAAAAATCAGTCTTTTTGCCTCGATTATACTATCATTTATCAAACGCTTAAAAATCTTCTTTTTACCTGCGCATTCAGCATAAAAAAATCCGCCAAATAACAAGTAATTGGCGGATATAATATTCAGCTCTTGCACAATTCATTGTGCGCGGGCTTATTTTTATGCTGGCAAATTATTATTTATCAAGTGTCCACTTTTCATTAACTTTGCCCACAAGTCCGGCGCCCGGCTCAAGGTGAGTTTTGCCTGGCTTCCATGCGGTGGGGGCGGCGCAACCTTGGTTTTGAGCAACAAATTGGAATGCTTCAATTTGGCGCAAGGTTTCGTCAAATTGGCGACCTACTGGAGCGTCGACAATTTCCATGCTCTTTACGATGCCTTCTGGATTGATAATGAAGCTACCACGCAAGTTTAAGCCGATGTCTTCATTGAATACACCATATTGCTTGCCCATGCAGGCGCAATTGTCGTTAAGAAGAGGGAAAGGAGTTTTTTTACCGACAACTTTAACAATTTCTTGCTCATCCCACATCTTGTGCACGAAAACAGTATCCATGCTCACGCCAAGTACTTGAACGCCAAGTTTTTCAAAAGCATCAATTTTAGCTGCAACTGCAGCTACTTCGGTTACTCAAACAAAGGTAAAGTCACCGGGGTAGAAAAATAAGTAAACCCATTTTCCGCGGTAATCTTCGAGAGATACCTTCTTAAAATCACCGTCTTGATACGCATCAGTGGTAAAACTTGGTGCTAATTTGCCAACTTCAATCATTTTGTTCTCCTTTTGAGATATTCATTTATAAAATAAGGAACGAATTGTCCTTATTGATAACCGTTACAATTAGTAACTGTAATGATGCCCTTTGTCAATATGAAAATGAGCTGAAAATAAATATACATTCTTACTAAATATTAACTAAAATAAAAACGAATTTTCCCTAGGGAAAATTCGCATAAAAAGTTTTTGAGGGGGG
>CAYJHU010000178.1:0-5450 GCA_964369655.1 uncultured Desulfovibrionaceae bacterium
TTTCTCCTGAGAGAAAAAAGTGTTTCCGATTGGATGGTCGGTGTTTGTAGCAGGCCGTATAAAAGTAGTAAATATATTACTGTTTTCATACGGACTGGTAAACTTCTAGCCCAGTGAGGTAAGGAAATGATCACTTCATTACTGGTAGTCTTGGCAATGGCTGCCATAGCATGGATTGGAACAAGCATTGGGCTTGGTTTCCTTTTCGGCGTGGTTTTGCCCTACATTGCTGTGATTATCTTCATCGGCGGCGTCATTTGGCGTATGGTCTATTGGAGTAAGTCGCCTGTGCCGTTCTGTATCCCCACCACCGGTGGTCAACAGAAGTCTTTGCCATGGATAAAACAGGCAGAACTTGACAACCCAAGCACAACTTGTGGCGTTGTTAAGCGTATGTTCCTGGAAATCTTCTTATTCCGCTCTTTGTTCCGTAACACACATGCCGACGTGCATGCCGATTACGAAGGCAACGGGCCGCGCATTGCGTATTACTCTTCAAAATGGCTATGGCTTTTTGCCCTCTTGTTCCATTACTGTTTTCTCATTGTCTTTATACGCCACTTCCGCTTCTTTTTGGAGCCGGTGCCAAGCTGTATAGGCTTTTTGGAAGCAGTGGACGGCATCATGCAAGTGGGCGCTCCGCGCTTTTTCATGACCGGCGGCATCTTACTTATTGCCGTAGTCTTTTTGTTGTGTAGACGCCTCTTCAATGAGCGCGTGCGCTACATTTCACTTTTGAATGACTATTTCCCGCTCTTCCTCATCCTTGGCATTACTTGGACTGGCCTTATGTTACGCTATGTTAGCAAGACAGACATTGCCAGCGTCAAAGTCTTTACCATGGGTCTTGTGAATTTGAGCCCGGTGATGCCTGAAGGCATCAGTGCGCTATTCTTTGTGCATTTGGCTCTTGTCAGCGTTTTGCTTATCTACTTCCCTTTCTCAAAGCTTATGCATGCGCCCGGCGTCTTCTTCAGCCCCACACGCAATATGGCCAACAACAGCCGTATGGTGCGTCATATCAATCCTTGGAATCCACCCAAGAAATACACTACGTATGCTGAATATGAAGACGACTTCCGTGAAGTCATGGCTGAAGCTGAGCTTCCACTTGAAAAGCCATTTGAGCCGGAAGATGATGACCCTGAAACTGCCGAAGCGCCAGCAAAATAAGGAGAAACCATGGCTAAACTGCCTACACCACAAGAGCTGATTGATAAGCGCCCTGCGTTTCCCAATCAGCATTGGATGGAAACCAAGCCCTCCTTTACGGCCGGTAACTTTTGTTATCCTGCCAAGAAAGAAACCATGGAAGGCTTACATATGCCTAACCCCCATGAGTGGAATCCTGCTGAAGAAGATTGGAATTTACCACCAAATTGGGAAAAAATACTTTGCGATGCCTTTGCAGAAAGATTGGAAAAGCACCGTTCATTAAAGGTTTTCTTGGATACCTGCGTGCGCTGTGGCGCCTGTGCCGATAAGTGTCACTTCTTCATCGGTACCAACGATCCCAAGAATATGCCTGTACTACGTGCTGAGCTTTTGCGCTCTTTGTATCGCTATGACTACACCATGCTTGGCAAATTGCTTGGCGCCAAAGTGGGCGCGCGTAAGCTTGATTACTCCATTGTTAAGGAATTGTTCTACTATTCCTATCAATGTACCGAGTGTCGTCGCTGTTCGCTTTATTGCCCATATGGTATTGATACGGCTGAAATTACTGCCATCGTGCGTGAACTTATGCACGAAATAGGCCTTGGCCTGCACTGGATTATGGATCCGGTCAGTAATTGTAACCGTACCGGTAACCACCTTGGCATTCAACCGCATGCCTTCAAAGAAATTGCAGAATTTCTTGCTGACGACTGCGAAGAAGTCACAGGCATTCGCCCCAATGTGCCCTTAAACGAAAAAGGCCATGAAATTCTTTTCATTACGCCTTCCGGTGACGCCTTTGCTGACCCCGGTATCTACACCTTTATGGGCTATCTCTTGCTCTTCCATGAGCTTGGGCTTGACTATACCATGAGTACCTATGCCTCTGAAGGCGGTAACTTTGGTTCGTTCACCACCTTTGATATGGCCAAAAAAATCAACGCCAAAATGTATGCCGAAGCCGAGCGCCTTGGTTGTAAATACATCATCGGCGGTGAGTGCGGTCACATGTGGCGCGTTATCAACCAATATATGGATACCTACAACGGACCTACCCCTTCACACATGGAAACTCCGGTTTCCCCCATTACGGGCACAGTGTTTGAAAATGCAAAGTCCACCAAGATGATTCATATTGCTGAATTTACTGCTGACCTTATTCGTCACAACAAACTTAATCTTGACCCAAGCCGCAATGATCACTTGATTACCACATGGCATGACTCTTGTAACCCTGCTCGTGCTATGGGCTTACTTGATGAGCCACGCGAAGTCTTGCGCGCCGTGTGTAACAATTTTGTGGAAATGCCAGAGCGCACCATCCGTGAAGAAACTTTCTGCTGCGGTTCCGGTTCCGGCCTTAACACAGAAGAAATCATGGAATTGCGTATGCGTGGCGGTATGCCTCGCGGTAACGCTTTGCGCTATGTACAACAAAAACATGGTGTTAACCATATGGCTTGCGTATGCGCCATTGACCGTGCAACCCTTCCACCTGTGGCCAACTACTGGGCACCTGGCGTTTCCATCAGTGGATTGCATGAGCTTGTAGCCAACGCATTGGTAATGAAGGGTGAAAGCCCACGCACCATGGACTTACGTCAAGAAGATTTGCCTAATGCACCTGAGCTAGGCGGCGAGGAGGATGAATAATGTATAGCGGAAGATATGTTATACCTGGGATCATCGTCTTTGTGCTGCTCTTTACAGCGCCCTTTTGGCTTGGCAGCATTTTTGGCGATGACGGCGACTATAAGCGTCCGGAAATATCCCTACCTAAGGATGAAAAGGAATGCATTGAGCCTGTAGAATATATGCGTGCAGAGCATATGCAGTTGCTTAATGATTGGCGCGACCAAGCTTTGCGCTATGATAATCGTACCTATGTTTCTTCAAGCGGTAAAAAGTGGGAAATCAGCCTACAAAATACCTGCATGAAGTGCCATACCGATTATGAAAATTTCTGCCAGAAGTGTCACTTATCCAACAGTGTAGATCCATACTGCTGGACATGTCACATTCGTCCGGAGGGGAAGAAATAATGAATAACAGCAGAAGAAAATTCTTAAAAATAGCTGGCCTTTCTTCCTTTGCTCTTGGCAGTGGACTTTCCGCAGCTTTGAGCGCAAGTGAGGCCATGGCAAAGACCATTGGCACCTATGAGCCCAACAGCAATGCCCTTAAGGCTAAACGCTGGGCCATGGTTATTGATACACGCAAGCTCACCGATGTCGCGCAACTTGAGCGCCTTGCCGACGCTTGCCACAAAGAACACAATGTGCCAGAAACCTCCGGCACCAAGGAAATCAAGTGGCTATGGCATGACAGCTACGGGCATACCTTCCCTGATGATGCCAATGCCATGTTGCCTGATAATGTTAAAAAACAGCAATTCCTTTTGCTTTGTAACCATTGCACCAATCCGCCTTGCGTGCGTGTGTGCCCCACCGGCGCCACCTTTAAGATGGCAGACGGAACAGTTGCTATGGATTATCACCGCTGCATAGGTTGTCGTTTTTGCATGACCGGTTGCCCCTATGGCGCGCGTAGCTTTAACTTTTACGACCCACGTAAAACATTAAAAGCTCCGTATCCAAATCCAAGATATCCTACACGTATGTTGGGTGTTGTGGAAAAATGCACCTTCTGCACCGAGCGTTTGGCCGTTGGCAAAATGCCCTCTTGTGTAGAAGCTTCTGAAGGCGCCATCCTTTTTGGTGACTTGGAAGATCCAAATTCCACCGTGCGTAAAGCACTGGCCGAAAACTTCCATATTCGGCGTAAACCTACTTACGGCACAGACCCCGGTGTCTACTATCTTATTTAAGGAGGACTAGCCATGATAGAAAAAGTTTTACAAGGCTCACGTGCCTACTATATGTGGTTGCTCTTCTTATTGTGCATCATTGGGCTGGGCGGCTGTGCATATATTTATCAATCAATCAACGGCCTTGGGGTCACGGGTCTTTCTCGCGATGTGTCTTGGGGCTTATACATTTCACAATTTACCTATCTTGTAGGTGTGGCGGCTTCTGCTGTTATGCTGGTTCTTCCAGCCTATTTCCACCACTACAAGAAGTTTAAGCGCATGATTATTTTTGGAGAGTTCATGGCCATCTCTGCGGTGGTAATGTGCATGCTCTTCATTGTGGTTGACCTTGGCCAACCGCAACGTATGCTTAATATGATTTTGCACCCAACACCAAATTCCGTCATGTTCTATGACATGATCGTGCTCTTTGGTTATTTAGTGCTTAACGCTGTCATCGGCTGGGTGACTCTTGAGTCCGAGCGTTTGGATATGACTCCACCTAAATGGGTTAAATATCTTATTTATACCTCCATTATTTGGGCATTCTCCATCCACACCGTAACAGCTTTCTTGTATGCAGGTATTCCCGGTCGTTATTACTGGCTCTCCGCCATTATGGCCGCGCGTTTCTTGGCCTCAGCATTCTGCTCTGGTCCTGCCATCCTGCTCTTGCTCATGCTGCTTATGAAGAAGCTCGTGAAGTTTGATCCAGGCAAAGAAGCCATTAAAACACTGGTAGTTATCATTACCTACGCCATGTGCATTAACGTCTTCTTCTACGGTCTTGAAATCTTCACCGTATTCTATAGTGGACTAACAAGTCACCAATATCCGATGATTTACCTCTTTGCTGGCCTCTTTGGCGAAGTAAATTGGGTTACCTACTGGATGTGGGCAGCTGTGTTTATGGCCTTTGGCTCTCTTGCTATTCTTGTACCGCCAAAATCGCGCGAAAACATGAAGCTTCTTCCCTATGCACTCATCATGCTGGTTATTGCTTCTTGGATTGACAAGGGTCTTGGATTGCTTATCGGTGGTTTCACACCTACTCCATTTAAGACCATCACAGCCTATACACCAAGCCTTGCGGAAATTACCGTGGGCCTCGGCGTGTACGGCGTAGGTGCCTTGGTGCTTTCCATACTCTGGAAAATAGCCGTGGAAGTGAAAAAAGAAGCCGGAACCTTTGACTATAAATAACGTTAGCTAATAACACTACATCAAAGGGACATATTCGTATGTCCCTTTTTTTATATCTCTACGAAGCTAAGGCATTCATAATAGAGTTTATTTTCAATCAATTAATGCAAAAAATTAAAGTGAAGAAAGCTCTTCGTTGACAGTGCACAAAAATTTTGCTATATAAAATTGGTTGAGGCGAACAACCTCAACTCGCTGTACCCATCACGGTACAGCTTCAAAAAGCGCGGAGGGGTGGCAGAGCTCGGTTTATCGCGGCGGTCTTGAAAACCGTTGAAGG
>CAYJHU010000179.1:0-5404 GCA_964369655.1 uncultured Desulfovibrionaceae bacterium
AGTAAATTGCGCCTACTCTTGATTTTTGGATCGTGCTGACTTTGTCAGCACTCTGCTTGGGAGGCAGAGCCTCCCAATTAAAATACCGCATCACATCATGGCTTTTCTTAGCACTTGCATATTCTATCTTTTGCCTGTAGGGTGAAATCACATTTCCTATTGCTTTACTATGCATTGCCGCTTTGTAGACAAAGCGAGCCTTCTTTTGCCTCAAAAAATCTTAATCATTTGGAGGTATCACATGAATGTAGCATCAACAGCAGATCAAATCACCCCCATCAGTGTCGGCAGTCTTTTGCCGGACGGCCCATTGGTCAGCATGGACGGCAGCGCCACCACACTTCATGCCGCTTTGAAAAATAAAGCCGGCATCTTGATATTTTATCGAGGCTCGTGGTGACGCCATTGCCTCACGCAGTTAGCGGGAATCAATAGCATTTTGTCAACTTTACAAGAGCGTCGCTATGAAGTTCTAGCCATTTGCCCTGACATTCCAGCAGGCTTAGAGGAAGTACATAGTGGTAAAAAATTAGATTTTCCTTTGTATTCTGACAGCAGTATTGAAGTCAGCGCCGCCCTTGGCATTGCTTTCCACATGGATGACGAAACCGTTGACCTCTACCTTAATAAATACAAGGTTGATCTTGAAAAAGCCAGCGGAGAAAAACATCACAACTTGCCAGTTCCGGCGGTTATTGTGGTCAATGCCAAAAACATAGTGCAGTTTTGCTACACCAATGCAAATCACGAAAAACGCCTTAGCAACAAAGAACTTTTAGAAATAGCTAAGTAGTAAGGAGATTTCAAATGCTAATCGGAATAAAGAAATTTCTGTCCATGCGTTATCTTCTCATTGTGTGCATGGCTCTTATGTTTTTTGCTGGTCAATTTTGTTTGAACATATCCGAAGCGGTGGCATCAAATGTTGTTGCCAGTGACAAGGCAAAAGTTGTTCCCATTAAAGTTGGCAGCGCCTTGCCCAATAGCTCTTTAATGACCATGGATAATAAAGCCATAACCTTACATGAGGCCGTGCAAGGCAAACCTGCCGTACTTATTGTGTATAGGGGCTCGTGGTGAGGTTTTTGTGTCTCACAGTTAGTGAGCATCAATAAAATCCTCCCTACCTTGCAAGAGCGCGGATACACTGTTCTTGCTTTAAGTCCGGACACGCCCATGATTGCAAAAAAATTGCATACGGACAAAAAGCTCAACTTTCCTTTATATTCTGACAGCAGCCTAGACACGGCAAAAGCACTTGGGCTTGCTTATCATGTAGAAGATGCCATGGTTGAAAAATTACTCAATAAATTTAATATTGACCTTGAAAAAGCCAGCGGACAAAAACATCATAACTTACCAGTTCCTGCTGTTATTATCAGCGACGCCAAAGGAAAGGTAACATTTATTTATTATAATGCTGACCATACCAAGCGCCTCGCGATTGATAAGTTACTTGAAGTTACAAAATAAAATTACACCCATTACCCCTCAAAAACCATCTATTCCCTCAAGAACAGATGGTTTTTTTGGACAAAATGACAACTTTTTTTGTTGATTTTTTCACAATTTTTTCATAGTCACCCTAAAATTTTATGAAACTGTGTCGATAGGATTTAAAAGTAGCATTGTGTAGAAAGGAGTTAACATATGAAAGTTGCCGGTAAAATCTTAGCCCCCATGTGCGGTATTATTTTGTTAGGTATGGTTTTTATTGCCTACATTACTTATGACATGAGCTCAGATAACATGCAAAAAGCACAGCAGGATTTAAACGTCATGGCTGTGAACAACACTATTTCTGAGCTGAGCGGCATCCATGAGTTCAATGTGCTCAATGCCATATCTTTGTCCCAAACGGGACTTTTGCAGCCCTACCTTACAGGCACCCCCGAAGAAGTGGAAGCCAACACCCAAGGCGCCATCGATCGTATTGTAAATATGGGAAAAACCTATAGTTACGCCATGCTTGGTATTATTGACACCAAGGGAAAAACCTTACGCCATACCGAAAAGGACATGGTAGGAAAAGATTTTTCCAATGACTATATGTTTACCAATGCCATGCAAGGACATGTGACTGCGGGCGCGCCATTCCTTTTTAAAGATAGGGTGGTTTATGCCGTTTCATCCCCTGTGTACAAGACCGGCACCAAGGAAATCATCGGGGTAGTTTTTAACGTAACATACCTTGATGATTCATTTAGTAAAAGAATACCTCTTGGCAAAAAAGGCTCCTTCATGGTAGCAGACAGAAACGGTTCTGTCTTTTTAAGTAACGACCCCCAAAATGTACTTAAGTTGAAGCTTGAAAGTACTCCTTGGGGCGCTAAAATTATGCAAACAAAATCAGGTAATTTGAATTTTGACTTAAATGGCGAAAACAAATTTGCCTACTTTGATGAACAAAAAGACACCGGCTGGCTTGCCATTGCGGCCCTTGACGTTAAAGAGTCCAGCGCCTCAAGTCTTGCCATCGGTCAAAGAATTTTCGGCATTGCTGCCATAGTAACTATTATTATTGTGCTTGTGACCGGTTTTTGCGTCTTTAGCATGCGTAACTCCTTACTCAGATCAGTGAAATTTGCTGAAGATATTGCCAATGGTAAATTAGATTCTCAAATAGCGAAGGTCACCAAGGACGAAGTGGGCATGATTGCTACTTCTTTGCAGGGCATCGCCCATGTCTTGCAAAATATTATTGCAGAATATAATCGCTTAGCTACGGTTATTAAGCATGGGGACTTGCTTGCAAAAGCCGATGCTCAGGATTTTAAGGGTGAGTTTGCTAGCCTTATTAAGGGCACCAACGAAATCACTGCAAATTACGTGGAAGTGCTTGATAACATTCCTTCTCCTGTAGTGGTGCTCAATAGCAAATTGCAAGCTAAGTATGTTAATAGAGTTGGTGTAGAGCTTGCCGGTTCTGACTATCAGGACAAGGCCTGCAAAGATTTATTTAATCGTGATGACGATTCAAGCCCAAATGATGGCTTGCAAAAAGCCTTGACCTCAAAACAACCACAACGCGGTGAAACACGCGCGCATCCGCAAAAGGGAAGCCTTGACATTGTCTATAATGCCATACCCTTAAAAGATACAAAAACGCATGAAGTTAATGCTATGTTGCAGCTTATCACCGATGTTACGGCATTTAAGGCTACGCAGCAAACCATTATGCACGTGGCAGAAGAAGCCACACAAATTTCATCCCAAGTGGCAGATTCTTCACAAGAACTTGGCGAAAAGCTACAATCTGCCGAAGAAATGGCCTCCATACAGGCTGAAAGCGCCGCCACTGCAAGTTCTATCATGCATGAAATGAATAATGACGTGACCAACATGGCCTCCATGGCTCAAGAAGCTTCTGAATCGTGCGAAAGCGCCAAAATTGAAGCAGAAAATGGCTCTGATGTTGTGGAAAAAGCAGTTCAAAGCATTCAAGTGGTGGAAAAACAGTCTCAAATGCTTAAAGAAGGCATGGAACAGCTCAATGAAAATGCCAACGCCATCAATGAAGTTATCACCACCATTGGTGATATTGCCGACCAAACCAACTTGCTGGCCCTTAATGCAGCCATTGAGGCTGCACGCGCAGGGGAATCCGGTCGCGGTTTTGCGGTGGTAGCCGATGAAGTACGCAAACTTGCAGAAAAAACCATGACTTCTACCGTACAGGTACAGCAAGCCATTACCACCATTCAAAAAAGCGTCAGCGTAAGTGTGGAGCAGGTTAATCAATCTGCCACTGAAGTACAAAAAACCAGCCAGCTTGTAAGTGAAACAGGTACGGTATTTAGAAGCATCCAAAGCGTTGTAGACCAAGCCTCTGAAAAAACAAAGAATATTGCGTCTTCTAGTATGCAACAGGCTGACCATAGCCATAATGTTAATGCACAGCTTACAGAAGTGAATCAGCTAGCTGCGCAAACAGCAACAAGCATGCAAGACTCACTGCGTGCCATTTCAACGCTTACCTCGCAAAGCACGGCCCTAAGTCAGCTTATTGACACCATGAAAAAGCAATAAGCCATTTTATCATTTCTTTAAGAAACACCCTGAGCTTTGTGCAAAACTGCACAAAGCTCTTTCTTTTTGCTCAAAAAGCGCTCTTTTGCAAAATACACATCAAAAATGAAAAAGAGTTGAAGCCCAAAGCTGCTTATGTTACAATTCAGTTAACTAAAAAGGGTAAAGGCGCTGGCTTTGTGACGATATGCCCATGGGGCTTTCATGCTCCACGCCTACGGTGTCTGAATCAACCAATAAACAAAACTTTATAATGTGGAGAGAAAGTATGAAGCGATTGAGTTTTATGGTGTTAGTGTTAGCTTTAGTTGTTATGATTCCTATGTCAAATACCTTCGCCGCGCAAGTGTTCAAAATTGCAACCGGTGACCCTGAAAATTCAGAGCAAGGTGTTGCTGCCAAAGCTTTCAAACAATATCTTGATGAAAAAGCTAAGGGCAAGTTTGACGTTCAATTATTCTTCTCCGGTACCCTCGGCGATGAAACCGAAACCATCCATAACGTACGCGCTGGCACCTTAGACGCCTCCGTAGTTGGTATTGCTAACCTTGTACCTTTTGCCAAAGGACTTGGCATTCTTACCTTGCCATATCTCTTTGATAATTTAGAGCAAGTTGTAGCCGCTACCGAAGGTAAAGGCTCTGACTATATGAACGCATTGGCTGTAAAAGCAGGTTTCCGCGTTCTTACTTGGACATACACAGACTTCCGTTATATTTCTAACTCCAAGCGCCCCATCAAAAAAATGGCAGACATGAAGGGCTTAAAGTTCCGCGTACCACAAAGTGCTGTTCTTTTAGCTTCTTACAAAGCTTTCGGCGGAAGCCCAGTGCCTATCTCTTGGTCTGAAACTTTCACTTCCATGCAACAAGGTGTTGTAGATGGACAGTGCTATGGTCACATTGGATTTTTGGCAAGCAAGTTCAACGAAGCTAACCAAAAATACATCACCGAAGTACATTACACCTATCAATTACAACCTCTTATCATTTCTGAAGTAGTATTTGAAAAGCTTTCCAAAGAAGATCAAAAGCTTGTAGTTGAAGCCGGTAAATTTGCTCAAAAAGCAGTATACGATTACCTCATTGCTGAAACCGTAAAAGCCAAAGAAACACTCAAAAAGTTAGGCATCGAAGTCATCCAATTGGAAGACGAAGCTGAGTGGAAAAAAGTTGCTCTTGCAAAAGTATGGCCTGAAATGGCTGACTTTGTAGGCGGAAAAAAGGCCATTAACGAATACTTAAAGGCCATTGGCAAGCCAGAATGGAAATAATTCGCTAAGGAATACTTCCTATAGATAATCTAGGCTCCCCTGTATTTTTACGGGGGAGCCTTTTTGTTTACTTTACAAAGCGCCCTGCACTTCCTACAATAA